>JASFVA010000070.1:0-7524 GCA_050050055.1 Nitrospirota bacterium | reverse complement strand
GCCATAGAATCTAAGTGATTAACTGAGAAACGGGAGGTAAAATGGCACATCCAAGGGTTCTTGCGTTCATCCTCGCCGGAGGCAAGGGAGAGAGGCTTTTCCCCCTTACGGCCATGCGTTCGAAGCCGGCCGTCCCCTTCGGCGTCAGGTACCGGGTGGTGGACTTCGCCCTCAGCAATTTCATAAATTCGCACATGTATTCGATTTACCTCCTCATCCAGTACAAAAGCCAGAGCCTCATCGAGCACGTCAGGCGCAACTGGGTGCTTTCTCCGGTGGTTAGGGACCATTTCATAGCCCTTGTGCCGCCCCAGATGCGCATGGGGCCGGAGTGGTTCCAGGGCACGGCCGACGCGGTCTTCCAGAACCTTGCCCTCATAAAGCAGAACGACCCTGAGATATGCGTGATCTTCGGCGCGGACCACATCTACAGGATGGACATAAGGCAGATGCTGGACTTCCATATCGAGAAGGGAGCCGCCGTGACTGTGGCGGCGAGGCCCGTACCGCTTAAGGAGGCCTCGTCATTCGGCATAATCATCACCGACGAGGAAGGCCGCATCACCGGCTTCCAGGAAAAGCCCAAGAAACCCGTGGCCATGCCCGGGCAGCCCGACAAGGCTTACGTCTCCATGGGCAATTACATATTCAACACCGACGTCCTCCTGCAGGCGCTGGCCAAATCGCAGCGGAAGCACCAGCACGATTTCGGCAAGCACGTCATCCCCGACCTCGTGGACACCGGCAAGGTCTTCGCCTACGACTTCGCCGTCAACGTCCTTCCCGGCACCCAGCCCTACGAGGAAGTCGGCTACTGGCGCGACGTGGGGACCATCTCTGCCTTCTTCGACGCCCACATGGACATGCTCGGGCCCGCCCCGGCCTTCGAGATAAACAACCCCCAGTGGCCCATCCACGGCGGGGGCGGAAGGGGCGCCGGGGCCAAGATAGTCCGTGGCGACATCAGGAACAGCATCATCTCCGAGGGCACCACGGTGAACGGGGCGAGGATAAAGAACTCCATCATCCGTAGCGGCGTGCAGATGGAAAAGGGCGTCGTCGTCGAGGACTCCATAATCATGGACAACGTGATACTCAAGGCGAACTGCAAACTCAAGAGGGTCATAGTCGACAAGCTCAACACCGTCGACGTGGGCGAGCAGATAGGCTACGACCCCGAGGCCGACCGCTTCCGGTGCCACATAGACCCCTCCGGGATTGCCGTTGTCCCCAGGGAGGGGCGGAAACCCAAGGGGAAAAAATAGCGTGACCACTCCGGGCGGCGAAACCCTGGACCGGCTGGCTGCCCTCGCCGGCATAGAGCCGATGTACTACGACATCTGGGGCAACAAGCACCACACCAGCGAAGAGGCCAAGAGGGCCATACTCTCTTCCATGGGGATCGAGGTCAGCGAGGCCGAGCTCCACCGGAGGCTGAACCGCCAGTGGCTGAGGCTCATAGAGCCCGCCCTGGTCATCCCGGTCAGCGAACAGCCCTCCACGATACGGATTCACCTGCCCCTCGAGGAAGGCCGCGAAAAGGACGTCCGCGTGAGCCTCAGCGTAGAGGACGAGGAAGGCCGCAAGGACATCCACGAAATAGAGGGCATTACGGCCTTGGCCGCCAGGGAGCTGGACGGCAAGCGCTACGTGAGGGCCGAGCTACCCAACCGCACCGACCGGGACCTCGGCTACTACGGCGTCTGCGTCCTCTGCATAACGCCCTCGGGCGAGCACTCCGCCCGGATGCGCCTTATCGTCACGCCCGAGGCCTGCTTCGAGCCCCCGGGGCGCAGGTGGGGGATATACGCGAACCTCTACGCCCTGCGCTCCCGGCGGAACTGGGGAGTGGGCGACATCACGGACCTGCGCGAGACGCTCCGCTGGGCGGGCTCGGACCTCGGCGCGGACTTCGTGGGGATAAACCCCCTCCACGCCATAAACAACAGGGCGCCCTTCGGAATAAGCCCCTACTCCTCCACCAGCAGGCTCTACGCAAACTTCATCTACCTCGACCTGGAAAAAGCGAGCACCGGGGCGGAGTACAAGAAGCTCGTCGCCTCGCCGGAGTTCAAGGCCGAGATAGAGGGGCTCAGAAGGGGCGACCTCATAGACTACGAACGGGCCGCCGCCCTGAAGATGCGGGCCCTCAAGGCCGCCTTCGAGGACTTTCGCAAGCGCCACCTCCGCACCGGCACCTCGCGGGCGGAGGACTTCCGCAGATACGTCGCCGCCGAGGGGAAGCCCCTGGAGGACTTCGCGACCTTCTCGGCCCTGGAGGAGCACCTGAGATCCCGGGACCCCAACCTCTACGTATGGCAGGACTGGCCCGAGGAATACCGCTCGGCGGACAGCCCCGCCGTGGGGGAGTTCAAGAAGGAGCACGGGGACGGGGTGCTCTTTCACCAGTACGTCCAGTGGCTCATAGACCGCCAGCTTCAGGAGGCCTCGGACGAGGCGAAGTCCATCGGCATGGGCGTGGGGATTTACGCCGACCTGGCGGTGGGCTCCTCGGGGTCGGGCTCCGACGCCTGGAGCTTCCCGGAGGTCTTCGGCTTCGGCATGGAGGCCGGGGCGCCGCCGGACGCCTTCAACCTAAACGGCCAGGCCTGGGGGTTCCCCCCGCTCATACCCGAGAGGCTCAGGGAGACGGGCTACGATCTCTTCGCGCAGACCATAAGGAACAACCTGAAGTACTCGGGGGCGCTCAGAATAGACCACGCCCTCGGCCTCTTCAGGCTCTTCTGGGTGCCCCGGGGGATGAGCCCCAAGGAGGGGACCTACGTGAAATACCCCCACGAGGACCTCCTGAGGATAATCGCCCTCGAAAGCGTCCGGAACAAGGCGGCGATCATCGCCGAGGACCTGGGCACGGTGAGCGACGAGGTCCGCGAGGCCCTCCTGGACTACGGGATGCTCTCCTACAGGCTCTTCTACTTCGAAAGGGACTGGGACCGCAACGTCTTCAGGCGGCCCGAGGAATACCCCCAAAGGGCCCTCACCGCCGTGACCACCCACGACCTGCCCACCCTCAGGGGCTACTGGGAGGGCCAGGACATAGAGGTGAAAAAGGCCCTCGGCCTCTACCCCGACGAAGAGGCCTACCGTAACGACGTCTCCGGGCGCCAGAAGGACAGGGAGAGGATAATCGAGGCCCTCGGCTATTGCCTCCCCGAGGGGTACGAGCCCCCGGAGAAAATGACCCCGGAGCTGAGCCTCTGCGTGCACGGGCACATCGGCCGCTCGCCGGCGAAGCTCGCCGTGGCGGCCCTGGACGACATACTCGGCGTCCTGGACCAGCAGAACATGCCGGGCACCATCGACGCCCACCCCAACTGGCGGCAGAAATACCCCGAGCCCATCGAGGAGGTCTTCGAAAACCGGCACGCCAGGGACCTGGCCCGCATGTTCAGGGAGGAAGGCAGGGCCCCTTAGCGCCTCCGCCGGGGTTTGTCCCGGGCCCCGCAGCCTGATAGAATCTAAGCCATGATCTCCGTAGAGGCCATGAGGGGAAAGCCCGCCTCGGAGCAGGGGGTGGAAGTCGTCGAGAGGAAGGGCACGGGGCACCCCGACTACATCTGCGACGCCGTAATGGAGGCCATCGCCGTGGCCCTTTCGAAGGAATATAAGAAGGCCTTCGGCGCCGTGCTCCACCACAACATAGACAAGGGGCTCCTGGCGGCGGGAAGCACCAGGAAGAGGTTCGGGGGTGGCAGGGTGACGAGGCCCATGGAGCTCACGGTGGGCGACAGGGCCACCTTCGAGTTCAGGGGCAAGAAGATACCCGTCAAGGACATAGCCATCCGCGCGGCGAAGGACTGGCTTAGGGACAACCTGCGCTTCGTGGACCCGGAGAAGCACGTGAAATACCGGGTCAAGCTCGCCCCGGGTTCCGAGGAGCTAGCCGACATATTCTTCAGGGAAGGGGCCGTAAGGACTGCAAACGACACCTCGGCCCTCGTGGGCTACTACCCCCTTTCGCCGACGGAGGAGGCGGTCCTGGCCCTGGAGAGGCGCCTGAACTCGGAGGCCTTCAAGCGAAAGTTCCCCGAGACCGGCGAGGACGTGAAAGTGATGGGCCTGAGAAACGGCAGGGACCTCTCCCTCACCGTGGCCATGCCCCTGATGGCCGGCTACATAAGCTCCGAGGACGAGTACTTCAAGAGAAAGGCCCTGGTGCTTAAGGACATCATGCGCTACACGGGGAAGTTCGGCGCCTTCGGGGACGTGGACGTGAAGCTCAACGCCCTCGACGAAAGGGGGCGGGGGCTCGGGGGGGTGTACCTGAGCCTCCTCGGCACCTCGGCCGAGGACGCGGACTCCGGCCAGGTGGGAAGGGGAAACCGCGTAAACGGCCTCATCACGATGAACAGGCCCATGTCCACCGAGGCGGCCGCCGGGAAGAACGCCACGAGCCACGTGGGTAAGATATACAACGTCCTCGCCCACAGGATGGCCGAGAAGATATTTAAGAACGTCGAGGGCGTCAGGGAGGCGCACGTGCTTCTCCTAAGCAGGATAGGCACACCCGTGGACAGCCCCGTCATGGCCTCAGCCCAGGTTCTCCTCTGCGAAGGGAGAAAACTGAAAGACGTGAAGAGCCACGTGTCGCGCATAGTGGAGAAGGAGCTTTCCTCCGTCTCCCGGTTCTGCGACGAGCTCTCCGAGGGGAAATACGGCATCTTATAGCCTGCGGACGAGTGAGCGGAAGGAGCCGCGACGGGGCTTTAAAGCGGCGGGAAGGCCCCCTACTTCCTCCCGTGGAGCTCGGCCTTCTTCATGGAGCCCATGAGGTAGTCCCTGAACTTCTCGGGCAGGAGCCACCTGAGGCCGAGCTTGTCGGCCCACTTGATCACCCCCTGGTCGGCCGTCACCAGGAGCGCGTCGAGCTCCCTGGCCAGGAGGATGAGGTCGACGTCCTCCTTGCTGTCGATGATGCCCTCCCTGAGGGCGTCGCGGTATTTTCTCCTCAGGTCCTGCACCGTCTCGCTGGCGGGCTTTTCGCTCCGCGCCGCCTTCTCTGCGATTCTCAGCCCCTTGTTCACCCTGTCCCTAATCTCCTCCACGAGCTCGTATATGAAAAGGGCCGGCACGGACAGCTCGTGGCGCTTGGGCGACTTCTGGTGCAGATACACCAGGAGTTCTCCCGAGACCTCGTCGCGCTGGACGAAGTTCATGAGCTCCTCGAAGATGGAGGGCGGCATGTAGAAGTCCACTACGGGGAGCTGCGCGGCGATGAAGAGAAAGGCCTCCAGCGCCTCGGTGGGAGTGGCCCCGAGGCTCGCCCTCACGTCGGGGTTCACGAAGAGGCTCGTGTCCAATACCACGCGGTCCCTGTTAGATCTTGCAGGCGCCATGTAGGTTGAACTCGTAGGTGTTCCATCTACCGCAGGAAGGACACCTGCCCGACCAGTCGTCGTCCTCGCGGCCGCACTTCGAGCAGCAGTACGGGAGCCTTAGCGTTTTCTTGAAATCGATGGTCTTCTTGAACTCCTCGACGGCCTGCTCGCACTGGTTTCTCCTCAGGAACAGTTCGCCCAGGAGCTCGTTCCACTGGGGGTAGTCCTCGGGCACCTCCGCCGAGAGGGTCTCCAGGGCGTCGTCCACCATCTCGAGCCGGTAGTAGAGCTTTCCGAGCATGAACCTCAGCATGTTGTTCTGGGGGGCGGAGGCAAGTACGTCCCGGTAGAGCCTTATGAGCCTGGAGGGCTCGTTCATGTTTATGAGGAGGTCTTCCACGGCGGCCAGGAGGATTAGGGAGGAGGTGTTGTGGTACCCCTTCTCGAGGAAGCGGACGGCCTCCTCGGAGTCGCCCTCCTTCAGGAGGACCTCCGAGGCCCCCATGTAGGCGGGGACGAATTTCTCGTCCGCCTTTATTATGTTCCGGAAGGCCTTGCCCGCCTTCTCGGCCTGTCCCTGCTCGAGGTCCGCCCTGGCCTGCTCGTAGCGGTATCCGTTCAGGACTGTCTCTTCCTTCTTCGTGTCGTGGCCGGCCTTCTGCTCGGCCTTCAGTATGGTCTTCTGGAGCTCGATGAGCTCGCCCCACCTGCCCATGTGCTCCATGACCGAGCGCTTCAGGTACATGGCGCCGAGGTTCTCGGGGTCCTTCTCGAGGATGTTCTCCACGTACTCGAGGGCGTCGGTCCAGCGTTCGAGGCGCTCCGAGAGGGCGGCGAGGGCGAAAAGGGCCTCTATGCGCTCCAGGTCGTCGTCGGAGGCCGTCAGGGCCTTCTTGTACTGCCTGAGGGCCTCGTCGTGGCGCTCCTCCCTGGAGGCCATGTCTCCGAGCCTCATCATGGCCTGGGCGTGTTCGCGCTCCACCTTGAGGATATCCTCCAGGTAGGCCCTCGCCTCGGCCAGATTGTCGGCCAGCATCGCGTTCATCGCCCTGGAGTAAAGCCCCTGTATCTTCTCCTCCTTCTTCTGCTTCTTCTGAACCTGGTATGCCGACACCATGCGCCTGGTGTCGCGCACGATGAACAAGAAGAGCACGAGGAGGGCCCCCGACCCGCTGGATATGAGTATGAGGGCTATCTTCGAGAGCTCGTAGGTCTTGTAGAAGGGGATGGTCACGAGTATGTTGTCGGTGTTGCTCATGGCAAGGAGCGCCAGGGCCCCCACGCAAAGCACGAATACGAGAACCACGAACTTGACCATCAGTGGTGGTATCCTCCTCCCTTGAGAATCGTCATTGCCCTGTAGAGCTGCTCCAGAAGCAGCACCCTCGCCATCTCGTGGGTGAGGGTCATGCGCGAAAGCGACAGGGTCTCCGAGGCCGCCTCCCTCACCTCGGCGGACACTCCGTAGGCCCCGCCGATTACGAAATCGGCCCTCCCCCTGTCCCTCAGTCTCTCGGCCAGCTCCACCGAGCTGAGCTCCGTGCCCCCCTCGTCGAGGAGCACATAGGAAGAGGTCTGCTTCAAGATCCTGTCTCCTTCCTTCCTCAGCCTCTCCGCCTCGGGGCCGCTCCTCTGCTCCCTGACCTCCACGACCTCGACCTTGGCCAGGGTCCCGAGCAGCTTGAGGTACTTGGCCACGCCCTCAGCCGCGTAGGCTTCTCTTGTCTTTCCTGCCCAGATTATCCGAAACTTCATCAACAGGGACCCGGGGGGCGTCCAGCCAGAGTTTTTCGAGCATATAGTATTCCCTGGTCTCCCGCTCGAAGACGTGGACGACCACGTCGTTGTAGTCCATGAGGACCCAGCGGGCCGCTCCCCGCCCCTCGACGCCAAGGGGCTTAATTTTCTTCCTGGCCAGGGACTCCTCTATGTGGTCCGAGATTGTCTTTACCTGCTGGGTGCTCTCTCCGGAGCAGATGATGAAGTAGTCGGTGTATGGCACCAGGTCCCTCATCTCCAGCAGGACGAGGTCCGAGGCCTTCTTGTCGAGGGCCAGATGTGCTATCTCAAGCGCCTTGTCTTTGCTGTCTATGGACAATACCCGTTCGCCCTACGGTTAGCCCTTGTAGAGTCCATTAGTCATTATAAAAGATTCGACTCTCCCAGGCAACAAGTATTTTATGCT
>JASFVA010000069.1:0-7560 GCA_050050055.1 Nitrospirota bacterium | reverse complement strand
ACCTCCTGTACTGCGAGCCCTTCCAGTAGACGCCGCCGCAGCTCCGGCAGCGGAGGAAGCGGCTGTGGCTGAGGTAGACGTGCTCCGGGACCGAATCGGCGACCTCCTCCTTGTCCGCCACGGCCTCCAGCTCGCCGTTACAGTTGGCGCACCGCATCCCGCCGGGCGGCCCCGGCCTCAGCTCCGAGAGCACCTGGGCGAGCTGTTCGAAGGGGTCGTCGGACCCTATGAGGGCGCAGCCCCCGACTCCGCGTTTGAGGATCCCCGTGTCCCTGGTCAAAATGGTCCTGTCCTGCTCTTTGGCGAGCCTTATGAGCTCCGGGTCGCTGATGCCGGCGATGTAGAGGGTGTCGAACCCCATGAGCCTCAGCCACCTGGCAAGCCGCCCGAGCATTGCGTCGGCGATGAACTTCACATTCCTCCCCTGCGCGGGCGGCTCGAGGGCGCGTAAGTTATGCCGCGCGCGTCAGTCGCCGCTCTCGGCGGACTCCCCGGCGCCCTCCTGGGCCTCCACCGCCTCCTCCGACTCCGCGGCCCCGGACTCCGGGTACATGGGGAAGAACTCGCGGGTGACGAAGGTGTTGCGGTACTTCGACATCCCCGTCCCCGCGGGGGTTATCTTGCCCATGATGACGTTTTCCTTGAGTCCCCTCAGCTCGTCCACCTGGCCGTTTATGGCGGCCTCCGTGAGGACCCTGGTGGTCTCCTGGAAGGAGGCGGCCGAGACGAAGCTGTCGGTCATGAGCGACGCCTTGGTTATGCCCAGCAGAAGGGGCCTTCCCTGGGCGGGCTTACCGCCCTCCTTCTTGACCTCTTCGTTCGTCTGCTGGAAGACGATCCTGTCGACCTGGTCCCCGATGAGGAGGTCGGTGTCGCCGGGGTCCTCGATTCTCACCTTCTTCATCATCTGGCGGACGATTATCTCTATGTGCTTGTCGTTTATGGTGACTCCCTGGAGCCTGTAGACCTTCTGGACCTCGTCCACCAGGTAGCGCTGGAGCTCGTTGGGGCCGAGTATGTCGAGAATGCTGTGGGGGTTTACGGAGCCGTCCATCAGGGGCTCTCCGGCCTTCACCCAGTCGCCCTCGTGCACGCTCACGTGCTTGCCCTTGGGGATGAGGTATTCCCTGGTCTCCGT
This sequence comes from Nitrospirota bacterium, assembly GCA_050050055.1. GTDB lineage: Bacteria > Nitrospirota > Thermodesulfovibrionia > Thermodesulfovibrionales > JdFR-86 > JARRNG01. Next base: position 6,422 of record JASFVA010000069.1, on the reverse strand, counting down.
GCCGCCCTTGATGACGACGACGCGCATTCCCTTGTGGGCCCCCTTGAACTCCACCATGCCGTCTATCTCGGCCACCACGGCCTGCTCCTTCGGGCGCCTGGCCTCGAAGAGCTCGGCGACCCTGGGCAGGCCGCCAGTGATGTCCTTGGTCTTGGTGGTCTCCCTGGGTATCTTGGCCAGGACGTCCCCGGGCTCCACGATGTCGCCCTTGTCCACCAGGACGTGCGCCCCCGAGGGCAGGAGGTAGCGGGCCAGGTTGCCCGTGCTCGGAAGCTTCTGCGTGGCCTTGCCCTTTTCGTCCTTGATGGAGATCCTCGGCCTCATGTTGGCCGGGTAGTCGATGATGACCTTGTGGGCCAGGCCCGTGGTCTCGTCCACCTCTTCCTTGACCGTGGCGCCCTCCACGATGTCGCCCAGGGCTATCTTCCCGCCCACCTCCGTGAGGATGGGGCTGGAGTAGGGGTCCCATTCCACGAGCCTCTGGCCCACGTCGACCTTCTGGCCGTCCTTGACCAGGAGCTTGGCGCCGTAGACCACGGAGTACTTTTCCTTCTCCCTGCCCTTGGCGTCGGCGATGGCGATGCTGCCGTTGCGGTTCATGACCACCTCGAGGCCCTCGCGGTTGCGGACGGTGGAGAGGTTGATGAACTTGGCGTTTCCGGCGTTCTTGGCCTCCAGCACCGTCTGCTCCACGACCTTCGAGGCCGTGCCGCCGATGTGGAAGGTCCTCATCGTGAGCTGGGTGCCCGGCTCGCCGATGGACTGGGCCGCTATGATTCCCACGGCCTCTCCGATCTCGATGGCCTCTCCCTTGCCGAGGTCGCGGCCGTAGCACTTTCCGCAGACGCCGTGGGGTATCTGGCAGGTCAGGACGGACCTGATCTTCACCCTGTCCACGCCGGCGTCTATGGTCTTCTTAGCCAGGTCCTCGTTTATCTTCTCGTTTTTCTTGACTATGACCTCGTCGGTTATGGGGTCCTTGATGTCCTCCACGGCGTACCTGCCCGTCATGCGCTCCTCGAGGGTCTGGATGATCTCGCCGCCCTCGACGAGGGCCGTGATGGTTATGCCGTCGCTTACGCCGCAGTCCTCCGCCGTCACGATCACGTCCTGGGCCACGTCGACGAGCCTGCGGGTCAGGTACCCCGAGTTGGCCGTCTTGAGGGCCGTGTCGGCGAGGCCCTTTCGCGCGCCGTGGGTGGATATGAAGTACTGGAGCGGCGAGAGGCCCTCCCTGAAGTTGGCGGTGATGGGCGTTTCGATGATCTCGCCCGAGGGCTTCGCCATGAGCCCCCTCATGCCGGCCAGCTGGCGTATCTGGGCGGTGGAGCCCCTGGCCCCGGAGTCCGCCATCATGAAGATGGAGTTGAAGGAGCGGTTCTTGAGCATCTCGGCCACCGAGAGCTTTTCCTCCTTCTCCTCCTCGGCGCCCAGCTCCTTCATCATCTCGTCGGCCACCTTCTCGGTGACGTTCGCCCATATGTCGATGACCTTGTTGTAGCGCTCGCCGTGGGTGATTAGGCCCTCGGAGTACTGCCTCTGGATCTCCAGCACCTGCTGCTCCGCCGCCGCTATGAGGTCGGCCTTCTTGGTGGGGATGTGCATGTCCGACATGCATATGGATATGCCCGATTTCGTGGCGTACTCGAAGCCCAGCTTCTCCAGGCTGTCCAGGAAGACCACGGTCTTGCGCCTGCCGGCGTGCTTGAAGCAGTGGTCGATGACCTTGGCCAGGTGCTTCTTGGTCATGTCCTTGTTGGCCATCTCGAAGGGCACCTCTTCGGGCAGGATCTCGCTGAAGAGGACCCTGCCGCAGGTGGTGTCGGTGAGCTCGCCGTTGAGCCTGAGCTTTATCTTGGCGTGCTCCTCGAGGACGCCGGCGTCGAAGGCCTGCCGCACCTCGGCCGCGTCGCCGAAGGCCTTGCCCTCTCCCCTGCCGCCTTCCTTCTCCTTGGTCAGGAAGTAGATGCCCAGGACCATGTCCTGCGTGGGCGAGACGATGGGCTTCCCGTTGGCCGGGGAAAGGAGGTTGTTGACGCTCATCATGAGCACCCTGGCCTCGATCTGCGCCTCCACCGAAAGGGGCACGTGCACGGCCATCTGGTCGCCGTCGAAGTCGGCGTTGAAGGCGGTGCAGACGAGGGGGTGGAGCTTTATGGCCTTGCCCTCCACGAGCACGGGGTCGAAGGCCTGTATGCCCAGCCTGTGGAGGGTGGGGGCGCGGTTCAGGAGCACCGGGTGCTCGGCGATGACCTCGTCCAGGAGGTCCCAGACCTCGGGCATCTCGATCTCCACCAGCTTCTTGGCCTGCTTTATCGTGGTCACCAGGCCCTTGTCCTCGAGCTTGTTGAAGATGAAGGGCTTGAAGAGCTCCAGGGCCATCTTCTTCGGGAGGCCGCACTGGTGGAGCTTGAGCTCCGGGCCCACGACCACCACCGAACGGCCAGAGTAGTCCACCCTCTTGCCCAGGAGGTTCTGCCTGAAGCGGCCCTGCTTGCCCTTGATCATGTCGCTGAGGCTCTTCAGGGGCCTCTTGGTGGCGGCCTTCAGAACGCGGCTCCTCCGGCCGTTGTCGAAGAGGGCGTCCACCGCCTCCTGGAGCATGCGCTTTTCGTTCTTTATGATGACGCTCGGCGCCTTGAGGTCCATGAGGCGCTTGAGCCTGTTGTTCCGGTTTATCACCCGCCTGTAGAGGTCGTTCAGGTCGCTGGTGGCGAACCTGCCGCCCTCCAGGGGGACCAGGGGCCTCAGGTCGGGCGGGAGCACGGGGATGACGTCCATGATCATCCACTCGGGCCTGTTGCCGGAGTTCCTGAAGGCCTCGACCACCTTGAGGCGCTTGGTGAGCTTCTTCTTCACGCCGATGGACTGGACCTCCTTTATGTGGGCCTTCAGAGAGGCGCTTGACTCCTCGAGGTCCACCGCCTTGAGGAGCTCCCTGATGGCCTCGGCCCCGATGCCAGCCTTGAAGCGGGTGCCGTGCTCCGAAAGGGCGTTCTTGTAGTCCTCGTCGGTCAGTATCTCCTTGGCCTTAAGGGGGGTTTCGCCCGGGTCGATGACCACGTAGTTCTCGAAATAAAGGACCCGCTCGAGCTGCCTCATGGTCATGTCCAGGAGCGTCCCTATGCGCGAGGGGACGCCCTTGAGGAACCAGATGTGGGCCACCGGGGTGGCCAGCTCGATGTGCCCGAGCCTCTGGCGCCTCACCTTGGACTGGATGACCTCGACGCCGCACTTGTCGCAGACGACGCCCCTGTGCTTCATGCGCTTGTACTTGCCGCAGATGCACTCCCAGTCCTTTACGGGCCCGAATATCTTGGCGCAGAAAAGCCCGTCGCGCTCGGGTTTGAACGTCCGGTAGTTAATGGTCTCGGGCTTCTTGACCTCCCCGAAGGACCACTCCCTTATCTTTTCGGGCGAGGCCAGCTTTATCCTGATGGCGTCGAATTCCGTCTGGCTCTTCGGCCTCTGAAAAATTGCGTATATTTCGTCTTTCAAAGATATTCCCCCTTAACTCTTTTTCTCCAGGAGCTCCACGTCCAGAGCGAGGCTCTGGAGCTCCTTGATAAGCACGTGGAAGGACTCTGGGATGCCCGGCTCGAAGGTGGGCTCTCCCTTGACTATGGCCTCGTATGCCTTGGCCCTTCCGGATATGTCGTCGCTCTTGACGGTCAGGAATTCCTGGAGCGTGTGCGCCGCGCCGTAGGCCTCGAGCGCCCAGACCTCCATCTCCCCGAGCCTCTGGCCGCCGAACTGCGCCTTGCCGCCCAGGGGCTGCTGGGTGACCAGCGAGTAGGGGCCTATCGACCGGGCGTGTATCTTGTCCGCCACGAGGTGGTGGAGCTTGAGCATGTAGGTATAGCCCACGGTCACCGTCCTCTGGAAGGGCTCTCCGGTCCTGCCGTCGAAGAGCTGCGTCTGGCCCTTCGCGGGCAGGGCGCATTCCTTCAGGTGGTTCCTGATCTCTTCCTCCCTGGGGCCCTCGAAAACCGGGGTGGCCACGTAGATCCCCAGGGTCTTGGCTGCCCACCCCAGGTGGCACTCCAGCACCTGGCCCACGTTCATCCTCGAAGGGACCCCCAGGGGGTTCAGCACTATGTCCACCGGCGTCCCGTCGGGCAGGTAGGGCATGTCCTCCATGGGCAGCACCACCGAGACGACGCCCTTGTTGCCGTGCCTTCCGGCCATCTTGTCGCCGGGCTCTATCTTGCGCTTCATGGCGATGTAGACCTTGATTATCTTGTTGACCCCGGGCGGAAGGTCGTCGCCCTTCTTGATGGCCTCTATCCTTTCGTCGTAGGTCTTCTCCAGGGCCTTTACCCTCTGCTTGAGGTCGCCGCCGATCTCTGCCACCTTCGCCTGGGCGGCCTCGTCCTGGAGCCTCACCTTTAGGAGCTGCTCGTCCTTGACCGACTCCATGTCCTCCGCCGTGAGCTTCGTGCCCTTCTTGGCCACCGGGCGCTTGGCCCTGGGCTCGGCGAAGTCCTCGGCCAGGGGCTTGCCCTCCAGGAGGGACCTTATCTTCCTGAAGCTTTCCTCCCTGGCTATCCTTATCTCCTCCTCCAGGTCGCGCTGGAGCCTCAGGATGTCGTCCTCGTCCACGGCCTTGGCCCGCGAGTCCTTCTGGATGCCCTTCCTCGTGAGGATGCGGGCGTCTATCACGGTGCCCTCGATGCCCGGGGGAACGTAGAGGCAGGACTCCTTGACCTCCTCGGCCTTCTCGCCGAAGATCGCCCGGAGGAGCTTTTCCTCCGGCGTGAGCTGGGTCTCGCCCTTGGGGGTGACCTTGCCCACCAGGATGTCGCCGGGCATGACCTCGGCGCCTATGCGGATGACGCCGCTCTCGTCGAGGTCCTTGAGGGCCTCCTCGCCCACGTTGGGGATGTCCCGCGTGATCTCCTCGGGGCCCAGCTTGGTCTCCCGGGCCTCCATGGTGAACTCCTCGATGTGTATGGAGGTGTATACGTCGTCCTTCACCAGGCGCTCGCTCAGCAGTATGGCGTCCTCGAAGTTGAAGCCGCCCCAGGGCATGTAGGCCACGAGGACGTTCTTCCCCAGGGCGAGCTCGCCCTGGTCGGTGGAGGAGCCGTCGGCGAGGACGTCTCCCTTCTTGACCTTGTCGCCGGCGCTGGCCACGGGCTTCTGGTTTATGATGGTCGCTTGGTTGGAGCGCTGGAACTTGATGAGGTTATAGATGTCGACGCCGCCGTCCCTGGCGCTCACCACCACCCTCGTGGAGTCCACGGCCTCGACCACTCCGGGCCTGCGGGCCGTCACTATGGAGCCCGAGTCCCTGGCCACGGCGTGCTCCATCCCGGTGCCCACCACCGGGGCCTCGGACTGGAGGAGCGGCACGGCCTGCCTCTGCATGTTGGAGCCCATGAGGGCCCTGTTGGCGTCGTCGTTTTCGAGGAAGGGTATGAGCGAGGCCGACACGCCCACGACCTGCTTGGGCGAGACGTCCATGTACTCCACGTCCTCGGGGGGCACTATCTTGAAGTCGCCGCCGATCCTCGCCGGAACCGTGTCGCCCACGATGCTGCCTTTCTTGTCCACCGGGGTCAGGGACTCGGCTATGACGGCCTTCTCCCCCTCGATGGCGGAGAGCCAGTATATCTCTTCGGAGACCTTGCCTTTTTCCACCTTGCGGTAGGGGGCCTCGATGAAGCCGTACTCGTTGACCCTGGCGTAGGAGGCCAGGGAGGTGATGAGGCCGATGTTGGGGCCCTCGGGGGTCTCCACCGGGCATATCCTCCCGTAGTGCGTGGGGTGGACGTCCCGGACCTCGAAGCCGGCCCTCTCCCTCGTGAGGCCGCCGGGCCCGAGGGCCGAGAGCCTCCTCTTGTGGGTTATCTCGGAAAGGGGGTTCGTCTGGTCCATGAACTGGCTGAGCTGGCTGGAGCCGAAGAACTCCTTGACGCTGGCCATCACGGGCTTGGCGTTGACGAGGTCGTGGGGCATGGCCTCGTCGAGCTCCGTGAGGGTCATCTTTTCCTTTATGGCCCGCTCCATCCTGACCAGCCCGATCCTGAACTGGTTCTCCAGGAGCTCGCCCACGGCCCTGATGCGGCGGTTTCCGAGGTGGTCGATGTCGTCCACGTCTCCCCTGCCGGTCCTCAGCGAAAGGAGGTAGCGCACTATCTCGATGATGTCCTTGTCCGTGAGCACCTTCGTCTCCAGCGTCACGTCGATGCCCAGGCGCTTGTTTATCTTGAGCCTGCCCACGGGCGAGAGGTCGTAGCGCTTGGGGTCGAAGAACAGGCCGTCGAAGAGCTCCTTGGCGGCGTTTATCGTGGGGGGCTCGCCGGGCCTGAGCTTCTTGTATATCTCCACGAGGGCCTCGTCCTGGTTGGTGACCTTGTCGGTCAGGAGGGTGTCCCGGAGGGAGGGGAGGTAGTGGACGTTGTCTATGAACAGGAGGT
>JASFVA010000068.1:0-7620 GCA_050050055.1 Nitrospirota bacterium | reverse complement strand
AGGACGCAAGCGACGTGGAGCCCCTGGGAGCGCTCGCCAACGTCCTGACTTCGACGGTCCTTCACAGGATGAAGCAAAAAGAGAGGCTCCTCTACGGGAACCGTTCTCTGGAGGCAACCCTGTCCCCCGTCGTCCTGGAAGGGGAGGTGGCCTACATCCTCATCGTGCTGGCAGACATTTCGGCCTTCGTTAACCTCGAGGCACAGTATCTCAAGAAGAACAGGGAGCTCATCATAACCAACACACTTTCGAGCGCCTTCATAAGCTCCGAAGACATCGACTCGGTATTCAGCGACCTCTTGGAGAAGGCCCTCATAATAACCCACCTCAGCCTGGGGTGGATAATGCTGAAGAAAGAGGGACGGCTGGAGCTGAAGGTGTCCAGCGGCCTTTCGGCGGACCTGAGAAAGCGCGTCCAGGAGGGGATGGTCACCCCCCTCCTGGAGAAGGCGCTGGCCCTGCGCGCCCCCCTGCATGTGCTGGAGAAGGGCGACACGATGAAGAACGAGGTGCTGAGCGGCGAGGGCATCGCCTTCTTCGCCATCATCCCCCTGCGGGCCGGGGCCGATGTCCTCGGGTGCCTGGTCCTGGCGAGCAGGAAGGAGACCGTCTTCGACTTCGACCTGGCCTCGCTCCTGTCCCTGATTGGCAACAACCTCTCGATGATAGCCGACAAGGTGAGGCTCTTTCAGGAGACCCAGCGCCTGGCGATAACGGACGGCCTCACGGGCCTTTACAACATCAGGCACTTCTACACCGAACTGGACAAGGAGATAGCCAGGTCCGAGAGGTACTCGAGCTCCTTTTCCATAGCCCTCTTCGACATAGACGACTTCAAGGTGATAAACGACACCTTCGGCCATCAGGCGGGAGACGAGGTGCTTCGGGACGTCGCCGAGATGATCCTGCATGTCTCGCGAAAGACGGACGTCGTGGCGAGATACGGGGGAGAGGAATTTATCACCCTCCTCCCGAATACCGCCAAGGAGGAGGCTTTCAACCACGCCTGCAGGATCAGGGACGCGGTGGAGTTAAAGCGATACCTGGGTTCCGACTCCGTCTCGCTGACCATCAGCGGCGGGGTTGCGTCTTATCCGGAGGACGCGACCGAAGCGAAGAACCTGCTGTCCGCGGCCGACATGGCCATGTACGGCGCCAAGGCCTCCGGCAAGAAGAGCGTTCGTTGCTATGATAGCGGCAAGTGTTGACCCATGATGACGCGGCTCGGGGCGGAGATATGCTGCTTTGAAGATTAGGAAGGCGAAGTCGGCTGACGTGAAGGCGGTGCATCGCCTCATCAACTCCATGGCCGCCGAGCACCAGATGCTCCCGCGGTCCCTGAACGACCTGTACGAGAACCTGCGGGACCTCCTCGTGTTAGAGGACGATGAGGGGGAAATAAAGGGCGTTTGCGCGCTGCATGTCTTGTGGGAGGACCTTGCCGAGATAAGGAGCCTGGCTATATCGAGCGAGTCCCGCAACAAGGGCCTGGGCGGCCACCTGGTGAAGTGCGCCCTGCGAGAGGCCAAATCGCTAGGCATGCGAAGGGTCTTTGCCCTCACTTACCAGCCGCTGTATTTCGTCGAAAGGTTCAAGTTCAGGGAAGTCGACAAGTCGGAGCTCCCGCAGAAGATATGGGGAGAGTGCCTGAAGTGCCACAAATATCCCGAATGCGACGAGACCGCAGTCATAAAGGAAATACGATAGGAGGAAACGCATGTTGAAGCTCGGTGTCCTGGCCTCCGGAAGAGGTTCCAACTTCCAGTCGATAATCGACGCCAAGGAGGAAGGCAGGCTGGATGTCTCCATCGAAGTGCTGGTAGTGGACAACGCATCGGCCTTCGCCGTCAAGAGGGCGGAGAAACACAATATCCCCCACCTGTACATGAACCCCAAGGACTTCGGCTCCAGGGACGAGTTCTTCGCAAGAATCGCCGAGGAGCTAACGTCGAGGGGAGTGGGGCTGGTCGTGCTGGCGGGGTTCATGCGCATCGTGCGGAAGCCCCTGCTCGAGGCTTTCCCGATGAAGGTGATGAACATTCATCCCGCCATACTTCCCTCGTTCCCGGGCCTCCACGGGCAGAAGCAGGCGGTGGACTACGGGGTCAAGATCTCGGGGTGCACAGTGCATTTCGTCGACGAGGGCATGGACACCGGACCGGTCGTCATCCAGGCCGCCGTGCCGGTGCTCCCGGGAGACAGCGAGGAGACCCTGTCGGCCAGGATCCTTGCCTTTGAGCACAAGATCTACCCGGAGGCCATCAGGCTCTTCTCGGAGGGAAGGCTCGAGGTGGATGGCATGGCCGTAAGGATAAAGGAGCGCCCGGGGGGCGCGAGGCACGACCCCTCGGCGTTCCTGGTTAGCCCGCCCCTGGGCTATTGATGCCCCGGTGCCGCCGTTGATATTCCGGGGTCTTGCGATTAAGATAGTATGTTGAAAGGGACGCCATGGTAATTGGAAAGCCGCTTTTTACCGTCGAGCAGATACAAAAACGAGTGAAGGAGCTCGCCGACAGGATATCCCACGATTACGAGGGGAAGGAGCTCCTGGTGGTGCCTCTTCTGAAAGGGGCTTTCATGTTCGCCTCGGACCTCGTGAGGGAGATCAGGGTGCCCCTCAGGATAGATTTCGTCAGCACCAGCAGCTATCTGGAGACGGACACCACGGGGCAGGTGACGCTGCACTGGGGGCTCAGGGAGAAGGTGACGGGGAAGGACGTCCTGCTCGTGGAGGACATAGCCGACACCGGCATCACGCTGGATTTCATGCGCAACAGGCTCCTCGAGGAGAAGCCCCGGAGCCTCAGGATATGCGCTTTCCTCGACAAGAAGGAGCGGCGGCTCAAGGATGTGCCCTTGGACTACGTAGGTTTCGAGATACCCAATGAGTACGTCGTCGGATACGGCCTGGACTATGACGACAAGTTCAGAAACCTCCCCTACATAGCGATTTTCAAGAAAAAGGCATAAAGGAGACAACGACCTTGTACGAGCTCACGATTGAGACCTCTTTTTCCGCGGCCCACCAGCTCAGGGGCTACAAGGGCCGCTGCGAAAGACTCCACGGCCACAACTGGAAGGTAAATATTCATGTCGTATCGGATACCCTGAACGAGCTCGACATGGTCATGGATTTTCATGAATTGAAGGACATGGCAAAGGAAACCATATCGGCGCTCGACCATTCCTTCCTGAACGATATGTTCCCGTTTACCGAAATAAACCCCTCCTCGGAAAACGTGGCAAAGTGGATATTCGATGCGCTGAAAAAGAAGATCAACTCCGGCCCGGTGAGGCTGTCGGCGGTCACGGTGTGGGAATCCGATACGGCATCGGCCACGTACTATGAGGACTGACAGGGAACTCGCCGAAAAGATACTGGAACTGGCCCTCCGGGGGGGGGCCGAGGACGCCGAAGTCTTTCAGCGTGCCTCCAGGTCGCTCTCGGCCGAGGTGCGCTCGGGAGAGGTTTCGGCGGTGGAGAGGGCCGTGGGCATGGGATACGGAATCCGCCTGAAGAGGGCCGGCCGGCCGGGATTCTACTACGCGACCCAGAGGGAAGGGGCCGAAAGCGCGGTGCGGGCGGCCCTGGAGGCCGCGGCATATGCGGAGCCCGACGAGTTCCTCGTATTCCCCGAGGCCGCGGAGCCAGGCAGCACCGCGACCCGGGACGAGAGGGTCGCCTCCCTGACCGAGGACGAGGCCATCGAGAGGGCATTCCAGATAGAGAAATCCACCTTCGCCGCCGACAAGAGAGTTACGCGCACCAGGAAGGCGATGGCGTCGTTTTCCGAGGGCGAGACCCTCGTGGTCAACTCCAGGGGAGTTTCCCTCGGCTATCGGTCCACCTCCTTGAGCGCCCACATAATGTCCGTGGCGGAGGATGGCGGCGAATCGCAGATGGGGTGGGGCTTCGGCTCCGGCAGGTTCCTCGACGAGGTGGACTTCCAGGCGGTCGGCGCAGAGGCCGCGGCGCGGGCCACAAGCATGCTGGGGGCCCGCAAGATCTCCGCGGTCAAGGCCCCCGTTGTGCTCGACAGCCACGTGGCGGCGGATTTCCTGACGATCTTCGCGGCGATGCTCTCTGCCGAAAACGTCCAGAAGGGGAAATCCCTCCTTGCGGGGAAGACCGGGCAGAAAGTCATAAGCGAAAGCCTCGACTTGATAGACGACGGCCTGCTGCCCCATGGGCCCGGCAGGAGGCCCATTGACGACGAGGGAGTGCCGACGTCGCGAAAGGTGCTGGCCAAGGGCGGAGTCCTTAAGGGGCTCATGTTCAATTCGCGGACGGCCAGGAAGGGAGGAACCGGCTCGACGGGCAATGCCGTGAGGGGACGGTTCTCCGCCGTGCCGGCAGTGGGCCCGATGTGCCTGTACATTGATACTGAGACGGAGAAGAAAAGCCGCGATGCAATGTTTGCATCAATCGGCGAGGGTTTGTATATAATAGAGGCCATGGGCATGCACACGGCCAATCCAATTTCGGGCCAGTTCTCCATAGGGGTTTCGGGCCTTTGGATTGAGGGGGGCAGGCCCGCTTACCCCGTGAAAGAGGCCGTTATCTCCGGAGACGTCCTCGCGTTTTTCGGCAACGTGATGGCCGTTGGCGACGACCTGCGTTTTTATGGAAATATCGGCTCTCCAACCCTGCACGTCGGACCGACGGATATCAGCGCCTGATACCGGATGATGAGTCCCGAGCGGGAATCGATAGGAAAGGATACGGTCTTCATCGTCGACGACGAGCCCGAGGTCCTGGACTCCCTTTCCGTGCTGTTTACCTCCCTGGGCTACAGGGTCCAAACTGCCGCATCCGGGGCCGAAGCCGTGGTAGCCTTCGAAAAGGAGCCCCAGCCGGTGGTTATCTGCGATTACTCGCTGCCGGACGCCAAGGGCACCGATCTCCTCCGGAAGTTCAGGGAGGTGAGCCCCGAAGTGCAGATGATAGTACTCACGGGCAAAGGGACTATAGATATAGCCGTATCGGCCATGAAGGCGGGGGTATTCGACTTCTTGACAAAGCCCGTGGACCCGGGGCACCTTCTGGAATTGACGAAGCGTGCGGGGCAGCTTTACAGCGCCCTCGCGGAGAACCGGTCTCTGAAGGAAGAGGTCAGGAGGATATCCGAGAACCTGATAGTCGGACAGCACCCGCTGATTCAAAACCTGTACCGGCTCATTCATACGGTCGCCCCCACGGACGCCACAGTGCTCGTCGAGGGTGAGTCCGGCACCGGGAAGGAGTTGGTGGCAAGGCTGATACACAAAAGGAGCCCCCGGGCGGACAGCCCCTTTGTGGCCGTCGACTGCGGAGCCATACCCGAAAGTCTCCTGGAATCGGAGCTCTTCGGTTATGAACGGGGAGCCTTCACGGGCGCGACTAGCCGCAAGCACGGGAGGTTCGAAAGGGCAAACGGCGGGACTCTTTTCCTGGACGAGGTAACGAGCCTGCCGCTTTCCTCGCAGGCCAAGCTCCTCAGGGTCCTCCAGGACAAGATGATAGAGCGGCTGGGGGGGAACAAGGCCGTTCCCATAGATGTGCGCCTTATCGCAGCCACCAACCTGGACCTCGACGAGACCGTCGCCAATAACGAGTTCCGGGAAGACCTTTATTACAGGCTCAACATCGTCAAGATCAAAATCCCGCCCCTCAGGGAGAGGGCGAGCGACATCCCCGTCCTGGCGGAGCATTTCATACAGAAGCACAGGGCAAAGGTCAACAGCCACGTCTTCGGCATCTCCAAGGAGGCCCTGAAGGCGCTCATGGAGCACACCTGGCCCGGCAATGTCAGGGAACTCGAAAACGCCATCGAGCACTCCCTCATAATGGCCAAGGACTCGACGATAATGATTCACGACCTCCCGCCCCTGAGCGATACCCAGAAGTCCTTCTCCAGGCTCGACGAGGCCGAAAGAAGCCTCCTCATCAAGGCCATCAAGGACGCCGGGGGCAACAAGTACAAGGCCGCAAAAATTCTCGGCATACCAAGGTCCAGCCTCTACAGCAAGCTTCAAAAGCACGGCCTCACCAAAATATAGGTTCCTGCCCGATTATTTGTCCAGAAACTGACGCACTGTACAGCATCAATCACCCAGCTCATATCTAATGCCATATTTTTCAAGACCTTCTGTTTGGCAGACATATTGCATCATTCATACATATGTCGATACTCCTGATTGAGGACGAAAAGGACGTGAGGGATTCTCTTGCCACACTTCTGCGCTCCGCCGGCTACCATGTGGTCTCTGCCGCGTCGGCCATGGAAGGTCTTGACTCGCTTAAAAAAAACAACGATATCAGGCTGATGCTCGTGGATTATGTCATGCCCGAGATGAGCGGGGAGGAGTTCCTGAGGAAAGTCTGGGCCGAGGAGCATCGGCCGCCGGCCCTTGTTATGACCGGCATAGCTCCGTGGATGTCGATGGGACTTCTCGAACTCGGAGTGGGTTATTTGAGAAAACCAATAAACAGCGATCTTTTATTGGGAACAGTGGAAACATATATGAAGAAAGGAGCATCAGGATGGGCGTAAAATCACTTGCTGAAGCGATCATACTGCAGTCCATGGAGGATTTGTCGGACCCGGGGGCCAGGGCCGAGAGCTTGGAGTTTTTCTCCGGGGAAGCTTTCAGGATTTGTGCTCAGATGGCCGGCATGAAGCCCGACAAGCAGATCAGGATCCTCGAGCTGGTTCGGAAGCTTTCGGAGATTCCTCACTCTGCATCAAAGGGCGAGATGTCTCGCGCAATCGCCAGGAAGATGTCTGTACCGGCGCTTTACAGCTAATAGACTGTTATCATATTATGGACGGAGGCGCAACAGCATGCGCGTCCGTCCTTTTCACCTAAGCCTGGTCCGATGCGGCTCCGGGAGCTCCTAACTGGTATAATCCCCCTAACATGGGAGTGCCGCCTTCCAAGAGAAAAATCCTGCGCGGGCGTGCGTGCTCGGCGGTTTTCGGTATGTGCCCGGACGCCTACCTCGTCGGCGGCTATCTGAGGGACCTCTCGCGCCGGGGAGGGCGCTCAAAAGACATCGATTTCGTCTATGCCGGGGATTTCCACGGGCTGGCCGTTTCAGTGGCAGGAGAGCTCGGGGGGAAGGTGGTGGAGCTTAAGGCGGAGCAGCTGACGAGGGTCGTCCTCGCAGACGGCTCGACCATCGACTTTTCCCTGATGGAAGGCGATATATTGAAGGACCTGGGCGGCCGCGACTTTACCATGAACGCCATGGCCTGGTCGCCGGTCTCCGGCCTTCTGGACCCCTTCGGGGGCCTCGGGGACATTGACGGGAGGATTGTCAGAGCCCTTTCTTCGGACAACATGAGGGCGGACACGGTTCGGCTCCTGAGGGCGTACAGGTTCTCGGCTGAGCTGGATTACGCCATCGAGGGAAGGACCAGGTCGATTGTCAAGGCCCTCGCCGGCGGCCTGGGCAAGGCCGCAAGTGAAAGAATTACTTTAGAGTTTTTCAAACTCCTTAACTCCGGGGCCCCCCGGGAGGCTTTGGGCATGTCCCTTGCCGACGGACTTCTCGGGGCGATAATTCCATTATCTTTCAACAAGTTGCGTGCCAACATTAAATCTTTTTCAAATATTGAACGTAACATTAAGAAATTA
>JASFVA010000067.1:0-7702 GCA_050050055.1 Nitrospirota bacterium | reverse complement strand
TTGGGGCACTTGATATCCTCCCGGGCCATCTGCCGGGCCTTTTCGAAGGCCCCCGCCACGAGGTCGGGGAAGCGCGACATCATCTCCGACCAGTCGTGCTCGCGGACCTCCTCGACCTTTTCGAGCTCCCCCCGGTCGAGGAACATGCCCCCGCACCTGGGGCAGGCGTCGGCCATGACGCCGTCTTCGTAGTTCACCGGCGATAGCGCGTCTCCGTCGCGAGGACACTCCATTGCTAAATTATAGCAGGGTCTCCGCCCCGCAGGAGAACTTCTGCCGCAGGCGCCCGGCATTATTTCCGGAGATTGAGAAAAAAGACAGCTCCCCCTTAAAAAACCCCCGAGTTTTTGACATAATGTTATGAGGGGGTACCAGGGGGAATGCATCCATATGGATACATAGTAGAGCGCATCGAACAGAAGAAGCACAACTATCGCGGTTACGGTTTTGCCGAGACCGAGAACACCGCCTTCAAGACCTTTTTCGACCTCGCCCAGGAATTCGACGACATAGAGGACCTCTACAAGCTGTGCGTGGCCATCCCCCAGGCCTTCTTCTCGCTCAAGGCGGGGCTCTACGTAATGGACCCCGGGTCCGGGAGGCTGGCCCTGGCGGCATCCACTGAGGACGAGAAGCTCCGGAATCCTCCCCCCGAGGAGGTTCGCCCCTCGGAAAAGCCGTATTTCGCCGCCGACCGCCTGGTGCTGACGATACACGGCAAGGAGTCGCTGATGGAGGAGCTTCCCCTGAGGGCGGAGAAGAACGTGCTGGGGCTCCTCGAGATATACCCCGTTGGGGGCCTCGACCCCCACAGGGTGCTTTTCTTCGAGAAGTACGCGGGCCGGATAGGCTTTAACATCCACAACCGCTTCCTGGCGGAAAAGAACGCCGAGCACCTGCGCTTCATCCGCACCCTGGTGGCGGACATCGAGCACAACATCATAGCCCCCAACATGGTCTACAAGCTCTACCTCAGGGACCTGAAGGCGAAGTTGTCGAACATAAAGGAGGTGGAGGGGCTGTTCTCGGGCTACTGCAAAGAGGAGGGGCTCGGTCCGGACAGCCCCATATGCGTCGCGATAGAGGACCTCAAGGAAGCAAGCCGGGGGCTTCAGTCCGATTTTGAAAACATAGAGAGCCACTACCGCAACATGAGCCTCTTCCTCGAGACCCTTCTCAGGCGCAGCCACTTCGACAAGGGGCGCCTCGTTCTCAGGACCAAGCGCTGCAACATGTACCGCGACGTCATCAGGCCGCAGCTGGAGCGCTATGCCGACAAGCTGAAGGCCATGGGCACGGAGGTGGACACGGCCTCGAGCGGGATTCCCGAGAGGGAGGCCGCCGAGGTGGTGGACGTGGGCCTCATGGCCCAGGTCTACGCCAACCTCTTCTCAAACGCCGTCAAGTACGCCCGGCCGGTGGAGACTCCCTCGGGCGGCAAAACCAAGTTCATCTCTTACGGGCACGAGATACTGAAGGACTACTTCGGCCCCGGGAAGGACGGGGCGAAGTACAACGTCTTCTCCACGGGCCCCCACCTCGAGCCCGGGGAGCGCAAGAAGCTCTACACCGAGGGCTTCAGGGGCAGGGAGGCCCGCAGGACCTCGGGCACCGGCCATGGCCTGAGCTTCGTGAAAAACGTCATAGAGCTGCACGGCGGCGAGGTGGGCTACGAGGCCGTGGAGGGCGGCAACAATTTCTACTTCATAATCCCCCGGGGCTAAAGGAGCGAGGCCGCGGCCTTGTCCAGGAGCCAGAGGACGCTCCCCCCGGAGGGCCTCACCAAAGAGGCGGGGTATCCGCCGTCGGGACCCGCGATTACCTCCCTGACTATCCCGGCCTTCTCCCGGCCGGATACGAGGAAGACGACTTTCCTTGCGGCATTAAGGACCGGGAGGGTGAGCGTCACCCGCCAGCTGTCGAGCCTCTCGACGTAGACCTCGGCGGCGAGCCTTTCGGTCTCTTCGAGGGCCGCCGCGCCGGGGAACAGCGAGGCCGTGTGGCCGTCCGTGCCCAGGCCCAGGAGGACGAGGTCGAGGGAGGGGACGCCCGCCTCGAAGCCGAAGGCCCGGCGTATCTCCTCTTCGTAGCGCAGGGCAGCCTCGCGCGGCGGAAGCTCCCCCGGGATTCTGTGGACCCTGGCCGGGACGCGGGAGAGCAGGGCCTCGTCGGCTGCCCTGAAGTTGCTGTCCCGGTGCTCGGGGGGCACGCAGCGCTCGTCGCCGAAGAAGAGCTCCACGCCTCGCCAGTCCACCCGGCTTCTGTAGGGCTCGCTCGCAAGGAGGGCGTGGAGCCTCGTGGGAGTGGAGCCCCCCGAGAGGGCGGCCCTGAAGTTCTTCTTCCAAGTAGTGTATTGCCCGGCGCAGGAGACGAAGAGCTCGGCGGCGCGGAGGCTCAGGGCCTCCAGGTCCTCCGAGACATTG
Organism: Nitrospirota bacterium; assembly: GCA_050050055.1. Taxonomy (GTDB): domain Bacteria; phylum Nitrospirota; class Thermodesulfovibrionia; order Thermodesulfovibrionales; family JdFR-86; genus JARRNG01. The sequence continues at coordinate 5,279 of JASFVA010000067.1, read as the reverse complement.
ACCTCGGCCATCAGAGGGGGCGCCACTTCCTTCCGTCGGAGTCTATGAGCCTGTCCGCCTCGGCGGGGCCCTCGGAGCCGGCCGGGTAGTTGGGGAACTTCAGCCTTCCGGACTCCGCCTCGAGCTTATCTATGAGGGGGGTCAGGAGCCTCCAGGTGGCGTCCACCCCGTCCTCCCGGACGAAGAGCATCTGGTCGCCCTGCATGCAGTCGAGGAGCACCCGTTCGTAGGCCTCCAGGGTGAAGACCTTCGGATAGGAGTAGTCCATTAGCACCCGGTTCAGGCAAAGCCTCGTGCCGGGGTTCTTCGTCTGGAACTCCAGGTTGATGCCCTCGCCGGGCTGAACGCGCATGACCAGGGTGCTCGGCTCTATGGACTCTTCGAGGATGTCCTTGAACATGAGGTGGGGGACCTGCTTGTAATGGATGGATATGGAGGCCTTTTTCCTTGCCAGCCTCTTCCCCGAGCGCATGTAGAAAGGCACCCCCTTCCAGCGCCAGTTGTCGATGAGGACCTTCAGGGCGGCGAAAGTGGGGGTCTTCGAGGCGGGGTTCACCCCGTCCTCGCCCCTGTAGCCCACGACCTCCTGGCCGTCGTCCTCCGTGCCGCTTGCGTACTGGCCGAGGGCCACGTGCTCTTCCAGCCTGTCGAGGGGCAGGGGCCTCACCGAGCGGAAGACCTTGACCTTCTCGTCCCGCACCCTGTCGGCCTCGAAGGCCGGAGGGGGCTCCATGGCCGTCAGGGCCAGGAGCTGGAAGAGGTGGTTCTGGAACATGTCCCTCAGCACCCCGGCGCGCTCGTAGTAGCCGGCCCTGTGCCCCACGCCGATGGACTCGGCCACCGTTATCTGCACGTGGTCGACGTAGCGGCGGTTCCAGAGGGGCTCGAAGATGGAGTTCGCGAACCTGAATATCAGGATGTTCTGGACGGTCTCCTTCGCCAGGTAGTGGTCCATCCTGTATATCTGCCTTTCCTCGAAAGACCTGGCCAGGGCCGAATTAAGCCGCCCGGCGGACTCGGTGTCCCTTCCGAAGGGCTTTTCTATGACGACGTGGGAATAACCCCGCTTTTCCTCCGAAAGCCCCGCCTGGCCCAGGTTCAGAATGACGGTCTCGTAGGCTTCGGGGGGGACGGCGAGGTAGAATATCCTGTTCCCGCCGGTCTTGTGTTTCTCCTCCAGGGGCTCGACCGTCTCCTTTATGCTCTTGTACGTGGCCGCCTCGCCGTAGTCTATCCGGCAGTAGCACAGGCGCCGGGCGAACTTTTCCCACGCGCCCTCGTCGAAGTCGTCGGGGAGGAACTCCCTAACGGCGCCGCGCATCTTTTCCCTGAAGTCCTCGCCGCTCATCTCGCTGCGCGCCGCGCCGACCACGAAGAAGCTCTCGGGGAGAAAGCCGTAGCGCATGAGCCTGTATATCCCGGGCACTATCTTCCTCTGGGTGAGGTCTCCCGAGGCGCCGAATATCACGATGCCAAACGGGGCCGGGGCCTCTATCTCGCACTCTCCCGGCCCGGGGCTCAGGACCTCGCCCCTGACCTCCAGCCTGCCCTCGATGGCGCTCATCTGCCCTTCTTCTTTTTTCTCTCCCCTGCCCTGGGCTTGAAGCCGTGGCCGCCGAACTCGTCCCGGAGGGCGGCGATGAGCCTGTCGGAGAAGGAGTTTTCGTCGCGGGAGCGGAAGCGCTGGTAGAGCGACGCGGTTATCACCGGCGCCGGGACCGCCGACTCCACCGCCTGCTGGACCGTCCACCGCCCCTCGCCCGAGTCCTCGACGTAGGCCTGGAGATTCGAAAGCGAGGCGTCCTTCCCGAAGGCGGACTCCGCCAGCTCCAGGAGCCAGGACCTTATGACGCTCCCCTGGTTCCACAGGTGGGCGATCTTCGCGTAATCGAAAGCCCCGGAGTAGGGCGAGGCGTCGAGTATCTCGAAGCCCTCGCCGTAGGCCGCCATCATGCCATATTCGATGCCGTTGTGGACCATCTTCACGAAGTGGCCGGCCCCGGCGGGGCCGCAGTAGAGGTAGCCGTCCTTGGGCGCCAGGGTCCTGAGGAGGGGGACGATTTTCTTGTAGGCGCTCTCGTCTCCGCCGAGCATTAGGCAGTAGCCGACCTCAAGGCCCCAGATGCCCCCGCTTACGCCGGCGTCGACGTACTTGATGCCCAGGGGCTCGATCTCCCCGGCGTGACGGACGTCGTCCTTGTAGTAGCTGTTGCCGCCCTCGACGATAATGTCGCCCTTTTCAAGGAGTCCGGCGAGAGCGCCAATCATTTCGTCCACGGGCCTTCCCGCCGGGAGCATCATCCACACGACGCGCGGGGGCTTGAGCACATCCACCAGTTCCTCGACCGTGTAGGCTCCCGAGGCGCCTTCCTTGGCTATCTCGTCCACCTTACCCGGCGAGCGGTTGTAGCCCACAACCCGGTGTTTGCCCCTGAGCAGCCTCCGGGCCATGTTCATGCCCATCCTGCCGAGCCCTATCATGCCTATCTGCATAATCCGCCTCCGGGCCTATACGGTGAGCTTGTCCCTTTTCCTGGATATCTCGTCGAGGAGGGCGAAGTAGGAATCGGCGAATTTTTTCACTCCGTCTTTTTCGAGCTCCCCGGTCACGTCGTCGATGTCTATTCCCACCGAGCGCAGCTCCTCGAAAAGCGCCTCAGCCATGCCCCCGTCGTCTCTTATCGTGACCCTGGGGTCTCCGTGGTCGAGGTAGGCCTCGATGGTTTCGGGGGGCATGGTGTTTACCGTGTCGGGGCCTATCAGCTCCTGCACGTACTTTATGTCGCTGTAGGCCGGGTCCTTGGTGCTGGTGCTGCCCCAGAGGAGCCTCTGCCAGTTCGCCCCCTTTTCGGCCAGGGCCTTGAAGCGGCCGGAGTTCCTTATCTCCTCGCCCTTTTCGTAGGCGAGCCTGGCGTTGGCCACCGCCGCCTTCCCCTTGAGGTCGTTGAGCTTCTTCCTCTCGGCATCGGAGGAGGCCCCCTGTATCTTTTCCTCCAGGAGCTTGTCCACCAGGGTGTCCACCCGGCTTACGAAGAAGCTGGCCACCGAGGCTATCTCGCCAACGGCGTGGTTCTGGCTTATCCTGCGCTCGATGCCCTTCATGTAGGCATCGACCACCTCGGCGTAGCGCTTCACGGAGAAAAGCAGCGTGACGTTGACGTTCACGCCGTCGGCGGTGAGCTGCTCTATGGCCGGAAGGCCCTCCCTGGTCGCCGGCACCTTGACCATGACGTTCTTCCTCCCCAGGGAGGAAAAAATCCACCTCACCTCGGAGATGGTCGTCTCGGTGTCGTAGGCCAGGTCGGGGGCGACCTCTATGCTGACGAAGCCGTGGTGACCGCGGCTCTCCTCGTAGTTTCGGCGAAGCAGGTCGGCGGCGGCGCCCACGTCCTCGAAGGCGAGCTGAAAGAACAGCTCCTTGGGGTCGGAGAGGTTCAGCCCCAGGAGCCTCCCCATGGACTCGTCGTAGTCGTCCTTTCCGCTTACGGCCTTCTGGAAGATGGTCGGGTTGGAGGTTACGCCGGTTATGCCCACTTCTTTAATGAGCCGCTCGAGTTCTCCGGACTCGACGAGCTCCCTGCTCAGGTTGTCTATCCAGACGCTCTGTCCCAGCCGGGTGAGTTCCATTATGGTATTGCCTGCCATCTCTGCCGTTCTCCTTTGCCGGATTTGACGCGCGGAAGAGAAGCTCGAACCTCGTAGAATGAATGCGAAAAAGCAAGGTCCTCCCCCGCCGCCTTTACAGGAATTGTAGCAGAATGCAGCATCTTGTAAAGGGGAATGTTACACTTACCGTTTAAGGGGGTTTAAGCTTGCAAAATGTTTCAACTTGGAGTTGATGCTTCGGCCGACCCGCGTAACGGCGCTTACAGCGGATTTGCACGGATTCAGGCTAATATTAATTTAGAATTTGAGCCCTACGGGCGGTTATGGTATAAGTATATATTAATAATGCTTACGAAAAGCGCCACGATAGGAGGTATTTCGGAATGAGCGGTTATTACAAGGCTGAGGACCTGGGGAGGTTCGGAGACGTAGGAAAGCACAGCCCGGAGCTCTTCAAGAAATTCATGTCTTGGTACGGCGCTACGCTTGAGCCGGGCGCCCTGAGCAAGCGCGAGAAGGTCCTGATAGGGCTCGCCGTGGCCCATGCCATACAATGCCCCTATTGCATAGACGCCTACGCGCAGTCGTGCCTGGAGGAGGGGATGAGCCTGGAGCACATGACCGAGGCCGTGCATGTGGCTTCGGCCGTAAGGGGCGGGGCCTCGCTGATACACGGCATCCAGGCCCACAACGCGGTGGCAAAGGTCTCTTTCTGAGATGTCTTCCAAGGCGGCAAGGGTGTCCTCGGGCAAGTTCCAGGACGAGGTGCTGGCAGGGAGGGGAGAGCCCCTGGGGGCAGAGGGAATCGAGGTCCTGCAGGTTAACCTGGGGTTCCGCTGCAACATGGCCTGCAAGCACTGCCACGTGGAGGCCGGCCCAGCCAGAAGCGAGATGATGGGCGGCGAAACGGCCGACAGGGTGGTCTCCGTCCTCGCCGATAGCGGCATCCCCGCCCTCGACCTCACGGGCGGCTCGCCCGAGCTCAACCCCCAGTTCCGGAGGCTCGTCGAGGAGGCCCGGAGGCTCGAAAAGAGGGTGATCGTCCGGAGCAACCTGACTATATTCTTCGACGAGGGGATGGAGGACCTGCCGGAGTTTTACGCTGAAAACAGGGTCGAGGTGGTCGCCTCGCTTCCTCACTACATGGAAGGCGGGGTGGACAGGGTGAGGGGCGCGGGCACGTTCCAAAAGAGCGTGGAGGCCTTGAGAAGGCTCAATTCCCTCGGCTTCGGCACCGAGGAAGGGGGGATGCTCTTAAACCTCGTCTACAACCCTCCCGGGGCCTTCCTCCCCCCGGGGCAGGGGACCCTCGAGGGGGAATACAAGAGGGAGCTATGGGAGAGGTTCGGCGTCTCCTTCAGCCGGCTCTTCACTTTCACCAACATGCCCATCGGGCGGTTCAGGGAGTTTCTCGCGGCCTCGGGCAACCTCGAGGCATACATGGAAAAGCTCGTTTCGGCCTTCAACCCCGCCACGCTCGACGGCCTGATGTGCAGGCACCTCCTGAGCGTGGGCTGGGACGGCTCCCTCTACGACTGCGACTTCAACCTGGTGCTGGGCCTCAGGGTCGCCGAGGGCTGTCCCGACAACATCGGCGACTTCGACCTCCAGAGGCTCTCCGGCCGCAGGATTGCCGTGGCGGACCACTGTTTCGGGTGCACCGCCGGCCAGGG
>JASFVA010000066.1:0-7755 GCA_050050055.1 Nitrospirota bacterium | reverse complement strand
AGGATGTCGTCCATCATCTGAAAGGCTATGCCCACGTTCATGCCGTAGGCGGCGAGGGCCTCCTCTTCCTCCGGCGGGGCATCGCCCAGAATGGCCCCTATGCGGCAGGCCTCGGAGAAAAGCGCCCCCGTCTTGCACGATATTATCCGGATATATTCCCCCTCGGTGATGGAGGTGTCGCTGAGCCTGTGGAGCTGGATGAGCTCGCCGTCGGTCATGCTCGTGATGGCCGAGGAGAGGGACTCTATTATCCTCAGGTTCCCGAAGGTCACGGCGTACTTGAGGGCGTTCGAGTAGTGAAAATCCCCGGCCAGGACGACCACGGCATTGCCCCAGACGGAGTTGGCCGTGGGGTTCCCCCTCCTCAGTTCGGCCTCGTCCACCACGTCGTCGTGAAGGAGGCTGGCCGTGTGTATCACCTCTATGATGGCCGCCAGGGGGATGCTGCTCTTGCCCCCGTAGCCCGATATGCGGGAGCTGAGGATGAGGAAAAGAGGCCTCAGCCTCTTTCCGCCGCCCTTCACGAGGTGCCTCCCTATGGTCTGGACGAGGAAGTTCTCGTGGGTGAACATCTCCTCGAGGGATTTCTCCACCAGGCGGAGCTCTTCCCCGTAGGACTCGAGGACCCTGCTTATGTCAGCCGTCTTATTGTTGAGCATCCTGAAGCCTGTATTCGTCCAGGTCCGCGCCCGCCTCGGCCAGGTGCTTGAGGTCCCCGGGCCTGAAGGCCCCCTTCTCCGTGATTATCGCCGTGACGTACCTGGCCGGAGTGACGTCGAAGGCGAGGTTGCGCACCATGATGCCCTCCGGGGCTATCTTGAGCTTCCCGTGCACGTCCGTAACCTCCTCGGAGGCCCTCTCCTCGATAGGTATCATATCCCCCGAGGGCATGGAAAAGTCAATGCTGCTGGTGGGGGCGGCCACGTAAAAGGGTATCCCGTTTTCCTTCGCCAGGACGGCGACCATGTAAGTGCCGATCTTGTTTGCCACGTCGCCGTTGCGCGCCGTCCTGTCGGTCCCCACTATCACCAGGTCTATCTCCCCCCGGCTCATGAGGGCCCCGGCGCAGTTGTCGGTGATGAGGGTGACCGGTATCCCGGCCTCCTTGAGCTCCCAGGCCGTGAGGCGCGCCCCCTGAAGGAGGGGCCTCGTCTCGTCGGCGTAGACGTGTATCCTCTTTCCCTCCTCTTGGGCCACGCGCATCGGGGCGGTGGCGGTGCCGTAGCCGCCGGTGGCCAGCCCCCCGGCGTTACAGTGGGTGAGAACCCTCGCCCCGTCCTTTATGAAGACGGCGCCGAACCTCCCTATGGCCCTGTTTACCTCTATGTCCTCCTCGAGGACCCTCTGGGCCTCCTCGGCCAGCATCTGCCTGAGCCTGTCCACGGGCTCGGCCCTGTGGCGCTCGAGGAAGAACCTCATCCTGTCCACGGCCCACTCGATGTTGACCGCCGTGGGCCTCGTGGCGAGGAGGTCCCGGTAGACCTCCTCCAGGCCCTCGGCGAGGTCGTCGTAGCTCGAGGCCCCCGCGTCTTTTGCGCCCAGGGCGATGCCCATGGCCGCGGCTATGCCTATTGCCGGGGCTCCCCTTATCCTCATGTTCTTGATGCACTCGGCCACCATGAGGTGGTTGGTGCACCTGACATAGGTCACCTCGTGGGGGAGCTTCGTCTGGTCGAGCACCATCGCCGCCCCGTCGTCCCAGTATATCGTCCTCGCCATCTCTTCTCCTTATTACTTATGAATCAGACAACTATTCTAACTTATCTGCATGGGCACGAGCGCGGCCACGACCATCGCGGCCGCGAAAAGGATGACCACGATGACCGTCGCCCAGGTCACGTAGTTATAGCTCCTGGGGTTGACGAACTCGCCCATGAGCTTCTCGCTGTTTACGAGGGAAAGGCACAAGACGAGCACCGCCGGGAGCAGGAGCCCGTTTACCACCGATGCGAGCACCATCAGGAAAACGAGCGGCGCGCCCGGTATTAGCACTATCACGGCCCCGGCCACTATCATGGCGGTGTATATCCACATGAACTGCGGGGCCTCCCGGAAGGTCTTGTTCACGCCCCGCTCCCAGCCCATGGCCTCGCATATGTAGTAGGCCGTGGCCAGGGGGACTATTATCGCCCCCAGGAGCGAGGCGTTTGCGAGGCTCAGGGCGAAGAGCACCGAGGCGAAATTCCCCGCGAAGGGCCTGAGCGCGATGGCCGCCTCGCTGGCCTCGTTTATCCTGATGCCCGCGGGGTAGAGCGTGGTGGCGCAGGCGACTATTATGAAGAAGGCTATTATGTCCGTCATCAGGCAACCGGTGACCACGTCCACCCTCGACATCCCTATCTGCTCCTTCTTTATGCCCTTCTCGGCAATTGAGGACTGGAGATAGAACTGCATCCACGGCGTGATGGTCGTGCCGATTATCGCGACGCCCAGCATCATGAACTCCGGCTGAAGCTTGACGCTGGGAACGAAGGTCCCCCTCGCAACCTCTGACCAGTCGGGCCTGGCCATGAAGCCCGACACGACGTAGCCCAGGTAGATGACGCAGGCCAGGAGCAGCACCATCTCCACGAGACGGTAGCTTCCCTTGGTCACCAGGACCCATATGAGGAAAGCCCCCAGGGGAACGACGACGTACTTGGTGATGCCGAAGATCTCCCAGCTGGCGGCCCACCCCGCGAACTCGGCGACCGTCGTGCCGAAATTGGCAAGAAACAGGCCCGCCATCATGTAGAACGTGGGCCGGACCCCGTAGTTTTCCCTTATGAGGTCCGAAAGCCCCTTGCCCGTGACGGCCCCCATGCGGGCGACCATCTCCTGGGTGACCACGAGGGCCAGCGTGGTGGGAATTAGTATCCAGAGCATCGAGTAGCCGAACCTGGCGCCCGTGACGGAGTAGGTGGTTATGCCGGAGGCGTCGTTGTCTATGCTGGCGGTTATTATGCCGGGGCCCATCACCGCGAAGAAGAGGGCTATCCTCCTCCAGCGGCTCACATCTTTCTCCTCTTGCGCTTGGCCTGGGGGGGGAGGATGATGTCGATTACGTCGTCGACGGTGACGATGCCCATGAGGGCCCCCTCGTTGTCCACCACGGGGAGGGCCACGAGGTTATATTTGGAGATCGCGGCGGCGACCTTCATCTCGTCCTCCTCCGGGCCGATCATCTTGAGGTTCGTCTCCATCACTTCCTCCAGGCTGGCGCCGGGGTCGGAAAGCAGGAGCTCCTTGAGGGAGATGACGCCGAGGAGCTTTTCATCCTCGTCCACCACATAGATATAGTAGACCCCTTCGATCTCGAGGGCGTCCCGCCTGAACTGGGCCGTAGCCTCCTCGACGGACATGTCCCTGCTGTAGGCAATGAACTCGTTTGTCATAAGGCCGCCCGCAGTGTCGTGCTCGTGGCCCATGAGCTCCTGGATGTCCTCGGCATCCTCCTTCTGGACCTGCTCGAGGATCTCCTTGGCCCTGTCGGCAGGCAGGGCGCTGATTATGTCTGCGGCCGAGTCGGGTGGCATCTCCTCTATGATCTCGGCCGCCCTGGAGGGCTCCATGCCCGTGAGCATGGCAGTCTGGGCGTCGGGTTCGAGCTCCGTTATGGCCTCCGCCGCGGTCTCCACGTCCAGGTTCCCGATGAAGGAAGCGCCCTCCTCCGGGGAGACCTGGCTTATGAGGTCGGCCAGGTCCGCCGGGTGGAGCTCCTGCACCATCTGGCCGGGGACGGTAAGGGCGATGTTGGAGAGCTTGGGCTGAAGGGGCTGTATGTAGTTCCAGCTTATGAGGTTGTAGGGCATGCGGACCTTGAAGAGCCCCAGAATCGAGTCGCCCCTCCTCTCCATGCCCAGGCGCCTCAGTATCCCCCTCACGCCCACGTCCACGGCCACCACGATGGCCTCGGAGCCGAAGCCCTCGAGCTTTATGTCGTTTGCCCGCACCACCTTGGCGCCGTTGGCGTCGACTATCTGCTTGTCCAGGATGTCGCGCGACGCAAGGAGGTCCTCCTCGCCGAAGTCGTACTCCCTGAGGTTTTCTCTCTGGAGCGTGGCGGCTATTATTCTCTTTGAGAAGATGTTGAGGTCCGGCCAGGGAATCCTGTAGGCCTTCTTGCGGCTTTCGATTATCAGGGAATCTATCTTGGGAAGGGGCTCGCCCCTGACGATGGCCACGTCCTTGACCTTGCCCAGCTCTTCGCCCTTGGGGTCCAGCACGGGCTTTTTCAGTATGTCGCTTAAAAACAGTTCTCCAAACAGAGGCATCACGCCACCCCCTTCCAGGGAGTTTCAGCCGGCCAGCCAAAAAAGCTTAATTTTACCGACGTTTTAGTATATCTCAGTCGGCACTAATGAGCAACATCCTTTTGTTCGAACCCCGACATCCTGAAGCCTATCAACCTGACCTTCCTCCCCTTCAGGTCGCACCTGCCGAAGGCCTCGAAGGCCGCGCGCCTGAGGTCCTCCAGGGAGTCCGACGCCTCGGGGACGGTCTTGGCCCTCGTAAGCGTCCTGAAGTCGCTGAAGCGGACCTTCACCGTGGCGGTTCTTCCCTTGAAGCCCATCTCCCTCATGTCGGCCACCACTTCCTCGACGAGCCGCGCCAGGGTGCGCGCCAGGGCCTGCCAGTCCGCTACGTCCTCCTGGAAGGTCGTCTCCCTGCTCGATGACTTGGGCGTCCATTCGGTGACGAGGGGGCTTTCGTCCATCCCCCTGGCGGCCTCGTAGAGGTACCCGCCGTGGGAGGGCCCGAAGGCTCCGACGAGCTCCTCCATGGGGCGTGCGGCCAGGTCGCCTATGGTAGCGATGCCCATCTTCTTCAGGAGCTCCTCCGTCTTCGGCCCCACGCCCCGTAGTTTCCTGACGGGCAGGCCCCCGAGGACCTCGCCCACGCGGTCCCGCCGTATCACCGTGAGGCCGTCGGGCTTTTCGAGGTCCGAGCCTATCTTCGCAAGGAGCTTGTTGTGAGCGACGCCTATGGAGCAGGTGAGGCCGGTGGCCTCCCTTATCCGGCGCTTGACGTCCCGGGCTATCTCCTCCGGAGAGCCCGGAACGTCGGTGATGTCGAGGAAGGCCTCGTCTATGCCCACGTCCTCCATGACGGGGCTTGCCTGGCGGAGTATGCCCTTTATGATCCTCGAGACGCGCGAATACTCCCTGTAGTCCACGGGGAGGAAGACGGCCTGCGGGCAGAGCTTGTGCGCCGTCCTGAGGGGCATGGCCGAGTGCACGCCGTACTTCCTGGCCTGGTAGTTGGCCGTGGAGACCACACCCCGTTTCGTGGGGTCTCCCCCGCCGCCAATGACCACGGGCCTGCCCCTGAGCTCCGGGCGCCTGCGCTCCTCCACGGCGGCGAAGAAGGCGTCCATGTCCATATGAAGTATCCTTCGCGTGCCCACAGCCTTTATTTTACATTTAAGGCGCCGCGGGGACTTCCCCCCCGGGGAGTTCGCTGCTGCGCAAGGACTGTGCGGCTCAAAGGCTCAAGACGAATAATTGGTAGGGGTGCGGACCTCTATGCGCTTTTACCGCGGGAGCCCAGGTCGCACATGGCGTCGAGGACCGCTATCGCGCCCTTCCTGAGGCTCTCCTGCTTTAACTCCCTGAAGAGCTCCAGGAGCCTCGCCTCCTCCGGGTCGCGGGGCAGCCCGGGATCGCCGTTGTCGGTCATGAAGACATCCACGGGCACCCCGAGCGCCCAGGCGAGCTGCCTGAGCCTGTCCACGGTTATGCGGCTCGTCCCGTATTCGTATTTCTGCACCTGCTGGTAAGAGACCCCGATTTTCTCGGACAGCGCCTTCTGAGAGAGGCCGGAGGCCTTTCTCAGCCGCCTTATCAGGGAGCCCACGCTCTCTTCGCTTTCGTATCTCACTGCTGCCACGCTCATCTCAACCCCCTAAAAACATTGACCTTTATCACGAAAAAATATAGAATTAGGTTGTCCTTTCATGAGGGGCTCGAAGAATGAGCACCCGGTGGCCACTCTTTTTCGCCATTGGTGTCGAGCTTCATGAAATAAGTGTGACATATATGTCATAATATGTCAAGCGATTTCGACATGGATAAGAAATCTCAGAGTTCGATAGGACAGCGGCTTCGCTACTTCCGCGAAAAGGAGGTCGGCGAATCGAGGGAAAAGTTCATCCAGGGTCTCGGCATCACCTCCCGGACCCTCGAACGCTACGAAAGCGACGATTCCGTCCCCGACGGGGCGTTTCTCACGAGGCTTAACTCCAAGTACCGCGAGACCATAAACCTCGACTGGCTCCTGACGGGCAGGGGCAGCGTCTATCTGACCCCGGAGCTGGGCCCCGAGAGCTCGGCGCGGGAGGACGAAGGCGACTATTACGACCTGGTCCTGGAGAGGATGCACAGGCAGCTCGACAGGATATACAGGGAAAAGGACTTCCTGAAGCTCGCGGCAATACAGAGCCTGCTGAACCTCACGGACCCGGAAGAAAAGAAATAGAAGATGCACTGGATCGAGGCATCCGCCCTGGTGGCCGCCGTCTTCGCAGGCTTCGCCGCCATACACAGCCTCCTCGTCACCGGCCGGGCCAAGTCGCTCGCCGCGGGGCTCTTCGGAGAGCGCACCGTTAAGGCCTTCTACAGGCTCTTCTATACGGCATTCAGCGGCGCCGCCACGCTGGCCGCCGTATACCTCATCCTCCTCGTCCCGGACAAGACGCTCCTGCGCCCTCCCCTCTGGGTGGCGATACCCTTTCACCTTATGCAGCTCGCCGGCCTGGCGATAGGGGCGGCCGCCTTCAGGCGCATGAGCCTGGACGAATTTCTCGGCATCGCCCAGGCCGTGAGGTTCCTCAAGGGGAAGGAGCCCCGGGGAGACGAAGAGGGCCTCAGGCAGAGCCTCGTCACCACAGGCGTCTATCGGGTGGTGAGGCACCCCCAGTACCTGGCCGGAATCCTCATCTTCACCTTCAACCCCTACATATCGCGGAACTGGCTCGTGGTTAGCGTCCTTGCGGACCTGTACTTCGCAGCGGGCGCCCTCCTCGAGGAGCGAAGGCTCATCCGTCGCTTCGGGGAGGACTACAGGCGCTACATGGAGCGCGTGCCCCGCTTCGTGCCGAAACTGCGCGTACGGGGCCGCTGAACGGACCCCGGCGCGGCTCCGCCACAGAGGAGACAGGCCGCATGAAAACCGCTATAATGGGTCCATGAGAAAGGACCTCACCCTCGGCTATTCGCCATGCCCCAACGACACCTTCATCTTCTACGCCCTCGTGCGCGGAAAGATAGAGACAGGCGGGCTGTCCTTCCTGGAGACCCTGGAGGACGTGGAAACCCTCAACCGCATGGCCCTGCGCGGGGCGCTGGACGTGACCAAGGTCTCTACCCACGCCCTGGGGTTTCTGAGGGAAGACTACTGCCTCCTGCGCTCCGGCGGGGCTCTGGGCCGCGGCTGCGGCCCCCTTATTGTGGCGCGGGAGCCCCTCGAGGCCCGTGACCTGAGGGGGAAGAGGATAGCCATACCGGGCACGCTCACCACGGCTTACCTCCTCATGAGGCTCTTCGACCCCATGCTCAAGGACATCGAGGCCATGCCCTTCCACAGGATAATGGACGCCGTCTCGTCGGGCTCGGCCGACGCAGGGCTCATCATCCACGAGGGCAGGTTCACCTACCCGGGGTACGGCCTCCACGAGGTGTTGGACCTGGGCAGATGGTGGGAGGATGCAACCGGCCTTCCCATCCCCCTGGGCTCCATAGTGGCCAAGAGGGAGCTCGGCACAGAGACCTTAAACAG
>JASFVA010000065.1:0-7816 GCA_050050055.1 Nitrospirota bacterium | reverse complement strand
CGGGTATCCTCACCGTGGGCATGGCGTCGGAGACGGGCGCCCCCTGGCCGTCCTTTCCGCAGGTGCCTATGGCGAAGCCCAGGTCGGAGCCCACCATGTCGATGGACTTGAGGATCTCGGGGCCGCTGCCGGTGAGGGTGGCGCCCCTGACGGGCTCGCCCTTCCGGCCGTTTTCTATGAGGTAGCCCTCCTGGACGTCGAAGACGAAGTCCCCTCCCACGGTGTTGACCTGTCCGCCGCCCATCTTTACCACCAGGAGCCCCCTGGGGGTGCTCTCGAGGACCTCCGCGGGCTCCGAAGCGCCCGGAGCGATGAAGGTGTTGCTCATCCGCGGGATGGGCCTGTAGAGGTAGCTCTCGCGCCGGCCGTTGCCGGTGGAGCGCACGCCGTCGCGCATGGCGTTGAGCCTGTCGTAGAGGAAGCCCGTGAGCACCCCGTCCTTCACGAGCACCGTGGACTGCGACGGGGTGCCCTCGTCGTCGAACCTGTAGGAGCCCCTCCTGCCCGGCAGCGTAGCGTCGTCCACTACGGTGACCAGCGGCGAGGCCACCTCCTTGCCGAGCATCCCCGAGTAGCGGGAAAGGCCCTGTCCCGCCAGGTCGGCCTCGAGCCCGTGCCCTATGGCCTCGTGTATCATTGTGCCTCCGGCCTCGGAGGATATCACCACGGGCATCCTGCCCCCCGGGGCGCGCCTGGCCTCGAGCATCATGAGGGCGCGGTCCGCCGCCCTAAGGGCGACTTCCACGAGGGAGTTCTCCGCAAAGAACTCAAACCCGGCGAAGCCTCCCAGGGGCTCGTATCCCGTCTGTATCACGCCGTCCTTCTCGGCGACGACGTTGACCAGGCCCACGAGCTGTATCCGCTCGTCATCCACGACGGCGCCCTCCGAAGTGGCCACCTGCACCCGCTGGGTGAGGTCCCTGTAGTAGAGGCTTACCTGCCTTATCCTTTCGCCCTTCCCCCTGGCGGCCGCGTTGGCCTCCCTGAGGAGCGACACCTTCCTTTCCATGGAGACGTCCCCGGGGGGCTCGCCGATGGCGAACTCCAGGGAGGGCCTTACCGAGCGGAGGTCTATGCTCTTTTCCCCGGCGCCCCCGCCCACTGCCTTGCTGAGGGCGTCGGCCGCCTCCAGGAGCGCCTCCGCGCCCAGGTCGTTGCTTATGGCGTAGGCGCTCCTCCCGCCCCATATCAGCCTTATCCCCACGCCCTGCTCCTGGCCCGAGACTATCTCCTCTACCCGGTCGTCCTCGAGGCGCACGCTCGTGGGCCTGCGCCACTCGACGAAGACGTCGGCGTAGTCCCCTCCGCGGGAGAGGGTTTTTTTCAGGACCTTTTCTAAGAGTTCCTCGTCGAGCATCCGGCCTCTATTATAAGGAATGTTGTCACCCTGAATTAATTTCGGGGTCTCAGAGATGCTGAAACAAGTTCAGCATGACAGACTGAATGCCGGATTCCCGCTAACGGAATGGCGGCAAATTCAAGTCTCGCGTCTTAATTATTGTGGTAGTATTATATCATGCCGGTTTTGGGGGTCATAGCGGGCAGCGGGCTCTACGAGATTCCGGGCATCAAGATGCTCCGGGAGGCCCGGGTCGAGACCCCCTACGGTGAGCCCTCGGCCCCCTACCTCGTGGGCGAACTGGCGGGGGTAGAGATAGCCTTCCTCCCCAGGCACGGCGCTCCCCACAACATCCCCCCGGCCCGGGTGAACTACAGGGCCAACATCTGGGGGTTCAAGGAGCTCGGGGCGGAGAGGATTCTCTCGGTCAACGCCACCGGCGGCATGGACCCCGCCCTGACCCCCGGCGACATAGTGGTCACGAGCCAGGTGATAGACATGACGCAGGGGGCCAGGGAGGATACATACTTCGACGAAAACGAGGTCGTCCACGTGGACTTCACCGACCCCTACTGCCCGGAGCTCAGGCAATCCCTGACCAGGGCGGCCGCCGGGGCGTCGATAGATGTCCGCGACGGCGGGACCTATGTGTGCGTGAACGGCCCGAGGCTCGAAAGCAGGGCCGAGATAGAGTATTTCCGGCAGATCGGCGGTGACGTCGTGGGCATGACGGCCATGCCCGAGGCCTCCCTGGCCCGGGAGCTGGAGCTCTGCATGGCCTGCGTCTCGGTGGTCACCAACCATGCCGCGGGTGTCTCCCGCAAGCGCCTCACCACCACCGAGGTAGTGGAGGTGATGACAAGCGCTTCCGGGAGGCTAAAGGCACTCCTCGGCGAGGCCATCCCCCTCGTCCCGCCCGAAAGGGCATGCCCCTGCAAGGACGCGCTTAAAGACGCCAGAATGTGACCCGGCCGGAGCAACCCGGGGCGGTCTCTAAAGGGAGGGCTGCCGGTTCAGGACTTCGAGGCCTTCGCGGCGCGGCCGTTCTTTATCTTGTAGAGCTTTATCTTCGACCTCAGGGTGTTGCGGTTGAGGCCCAGGATCTTCGAGGCCTTGAGCTGGTTGCCGCCCGTTTCCTTTAGGGCCAACTCTATCAGGGCCTTTTCCACTTCGGCCGTGACGGTGTCGTAGAGCCCGGAGCCCCCTGTTTTAACGAGGCCCCTCATGTACCCCTTGAGCTTGTCGTCCAGGAACTCCCTCACGGAGCAGTAGGCCGCCCCTCCCGAGGCGAGGTGGCGCCTTTCGATAGCCGTCTCGCCTTCGGACAACAGGCAGGCCTTCCTCACGGCGTTCTTGAGCTCCCCTGCGTTTCCCGGCCAGTCGTGCTCGAGGACATACTTCCCGGCGTCCTTTGAAAACCTCTTGGGCCCCGTCCCGAGGGACGAGCACTCGGACTTCAGAAAATGCTCGGCCAGGGGCAACAGGTCCTCGCGCCTCCGCCTGAGCGGGGGGATGGATATCTTCGACCTGAAGGACTTGGAAAGAGGACTCTTGGCATCGAGGGCATGGGCGGAACAGATGACCCGCACGTCGGCGCGCAGGGGCTCGGAGCCCTTCTCCGGAACGAACTTCTTGTCTCTTATGAAAGCGGCGAGCCTCGCGGCGATGTCGGGCTCCAGCTTGTCTACGCCTTCTATGTAGACCGTGCCGCCCGAGGCGGTCATTATGGCGCCGTGAGCGACCCCCTTCGAGGTGACCGTGCCGAAGAGGCCGGCCGCGACCTCCGCGGCGGGGGCTTCGACCTGCACGAAGGGTTCCCCGGCCCGGGCGCCGTTGAAGTGGATGCTTCGGGCGATGACCTCCCTGCCCGTCCCCGTCTCTCCCAAAAGGAGCACCGGCACGTTCTTTACCGCCGCCCTGTCGGCCTGGTGGGAGACCCTGAGCATTTCGCGGTTCCTGGGCGGCACGAGCCGGGGGGCCTCGGTGCGCTTGAGCCGGCTGAGCTCGTCCCGGCTGGACATGTACTGGAAAGCGTTCCTGACGGCGGTGTTGAGCCTGACGGGGTTCAGGGGTTTCTCGAGGAAGTCGAAGGCGCCTTCCCTGACGGCCCCGTTCATGGAATCCGGCTCGTCGGAGACGAGGACGACCGACTCCGGGTGGTAAGACCTTATTTCCCTGAGGGTCTCGACGTTCTTCCCGTCGAAGCTCAGGATTACGAGCTCCGAGCCCTTCAGGGCCCTGAGGGCGGAAGAGAGCCTCGCGCTCGAGCGTACCTCGAAGCCCCGGCCGGCCAGACTGTTCTCGATGAAAGCGGTCTCGTCCTGGTCTCCGGAAAGGACAAACACCTCTGGAGCCATTCTCTAATTATTCCCCCGAAAAATTATCGCAAGAGTGAATCGAGAACCCTATTTTACTCCCGCCCCGGACGTTCGTCAACCTGGGAATTTTCTCACGCCGCGGCCGCCGTCCTCATGCGAATTTCATGCCCGCGCCGGCGGACCCGCCTCTAACGGGACCGTGTTCAATTGACATACTGCCGCGTATCTTTCTAATATATCAGCTAGACATTCAGGAGGATAAAATGGCATCTACTTGGAAAATACCGGGTTCGAGATGGAGGGCCATACTCGAGGGCGCGATTCACGCCAGCTCCGTTAGAAAGACGACGATGGCCGAGCTCTACAAGCTCGCGATCCGGCAGCCGGAGGTCATGGTGACCTCGGAGCCCATGTACAGGCCGGAGCAGTTCGGGCTTCCGAAGAACGCCAAGGTCATGGTCTCCAACGACGGCTCCGTCGTAGGCCGCACGGCTAGGGCGCGCCTCCTGGTGAGGAATTTCGACAGGGCCCAGAGCGACAAGTTCCAGGCCATCATCCGCGAGGCCGTCTTCCAGTTCAACAAGCGCGAGGGCCTCTGGCTCGAGGGTATCGTGGGCCTTCACGGCGACTTCATGATAAAGGCCCACCTCGTGAGCCCCGCCACCGACGCCAAGAACATGCTCGACTGGGGCCTCAATTTCATCCCCTTCATGAAGCCCTGGAGCGACATCTACGCCAGGTCGAGGAAGATCGACGAGCCCGACGTCATCGCCTTCGCCGACCCCGAATGGTCCCACCCCGAGTTCCCCCACGGCCTGGTGGTCATCGACGAAAGCGAAAACTGCATAGCCATACTGGGCCTCCGCTATTTCGGCGAGAGGAAGAAGGGGACCCTCACCCTGGCCTGGACCAGCGGGGTGAGGCACAACATGGTGGCGTGCCACGGCGGCATAAAGAAGATAGGAGACGCCCGCCCCGTGGCCGTCTTCGGCCTCTCAGGCTCGGGCAAGTCCTCCATAACTAACAGCCTGGACCACGAGGGCACCCTCACGAAGAAGGAGAAGGTCACCGTAATACACGACGACGCGTTCCTCATCGACCTGGAAAACGACATCAGCGTGGCCCTGGAGCCCTCGCTCTTCGACAAGACCGACGCGGTGGCCTTCGACGACAGCATAAAGAAGTACTTCTACAGCGCCCAGAACGTGGGCGTCACCCAGATGCCGGACGGGAAGAAGAAGATAGTCTGCGAGGACATCCGCAACAACAACGGCCGCTGCATCAAGTCCCGCGACATGTTCCGCCACGCGGAGCACTGCGAGAGGCCGGACAAGGTGATATGGCTCCAGAAGGACACGAGCCTCCCGCCCATCTGCAAGGTCACGGGCAGCTCCCTCTCGGTGGCGATGGGGGCCTCTCTGAGCACCATGCGCGCCAAGGGCGTGGAGAACGTGGACCCCGAGGAGCTCAAGAAGCTGGTCATCGAGCCCTTCGCCAACCCCTTCAGGGTCCACCCCCTCCTGGAGGACTGCCAGCAGTTCCGGAAGCTCTTCAAGATGGGCTGCGAGTGCTACATAATGAACACCCACGCCTTCGGCCTGCCGGAGGACCTCAAGGACATCCCGAAGGAGCTCTCGCTGAATATCGTGACCGAGCTCGTGAGGGAGCACATAGAGTGGAGGGAGTGGAAGCAGTTCCGCGGGCTCATGCTGCCCAGGAACGGCAAGGAGCTCTTCGGCCAGGACTTCGACAGGAAGTACAAGCCCGGGAAGGACGTCGCCTACCTCGATTTCCTGAGGGACCGGATGCAGGACAGGATAACCTACCTCTCCAACAAGCGCGACATCGAGCACGACATGAGCAACACCTTCATCGCTCCCCTGGTCGCGGCGAGGACGGAGATAGACAAAATCCTGAATCCCGACCTCTACGGGTAGGCGCCTTGGACGTACCGGGAATCGTCAGACAGATCGCCATATCGGCGCTGCCCATCCTTATAGCGATAACGTTCCACGAGGTGGCCCACGGCTTCGTGGCCTACAAGCTCGGGGACAAGACCGCCTGGGCCCTGGGCAGGCTCTCCCTCAACCCCGTGAAGCACATAGACCCCGTGGGCACGGTGCTCCTGCCCCTGATGCTCCTGATATTCACGCGCGGCGGCGTGGTCTTCGGGTACGCCAAGCCGGTGCCCATCAACTCCGACAATTTCGAAAACCCCAAGCGGGACATGGGCATAACCGGCGTCGCGGGGCCCGTGACCAACATCGCCCTGGCCATGATGAGCGTGCTGGTGCTCAAATACGTGATACCGCTCCTCGCGCAGGTTTCGCCGGATACGGTCACGGAGACCGTGCTCAAGCCCCTGGGCTCCATGTTCAACTACAGCATCATGATAAACGTCTTCCTGGCCTGCTTCAACCTCCTGCCGATCCCCCCGCTGGACGGGGGGAGGGTCGCCGTGAGCCTCCTGCCCAAGAACGCCTCCATCGCCCTCAGCAATGTAGAGCCCTACGGCTTCATCATCCTCATAGTGTTGATATTCACCGGCATGTACAGGATATTCGTGATACCCCTTTACAGCCTGATTATGGCTTTCTTGAGATTGCTCTGAAGGAGACCTGAATATGGAGCGCGTACTTAGCGGAATGCAGGCGAGCGGGAAGCTCCACATCGGCAACCTCGTGGGGGCCTTGCATAACTGGGTCAGGCTCCAGGAGGGGTACGAGTGCTTCTACTTCGTGGCCGACTGGCACGCCCTCACCACCGGGTACGCCCATCCCGAGGACATAAAGGCGAGCACCGAGGACATCTTCACCAACTTCCTGGCGGCGGGCCTCGACCCCGAGCGCTCCACCATATTCCTTCAGTCCAGGATACTCGAGCACTCGGAGCTCCACCTTCTTCTGAGCATGGTGACCCCCCTGGGCTGGCTCGAGCGCGTGCCCTCCTACAAGGAGAAGAAGGAGCAGCTTTCGCACAAGGACCTCTCGATGTACGGCTTCCTGGGCTACCCGGTGCTCCAGAGCGCCGACATACTCATCTACAGGGCCAGTTACGTCCCCGTGGGCGTGGACCAGCTCCCCCACCTGGAGATAACGCGCGAGATAGCCCGGCGCTTCAACAACCTCTACAGGGCCGTCTTCCCCGAGCCCGACGCCCTGATGACGGAGTACCCCAAGGTGACGGGCACCGACGGCAGGAAGATGTCCAAGAGCTACGACAACGCCATATACCTCTCGGACCCCCCCGACACGGTGGAGAAGAAGCTCAAGACCATGATGACCGACCCCGCCCGCATGCGGCGCACCGACAAGGGCGACCCCAACAAGTCGCCGGTCTTCGACCTCCACAAGGTGTTCTCCACCCCCGAGGAGCAGGCCGAGGTGGCCGAGGGCTGCCGCACGGCCGGTATCGGCTGCATAGACTGCAAAAAGGTCCTCATAAAGAACATCTTCCGGGTGCTTGAGCCCATATGGGAAAAGAGGAAGGAGATAGCCTCCAACCCCTCCATTCTCACCAGGGCCGTGGACGCCGGCACCGAGCGCGCCCGCAACGTAGCCCAGGAGACGATGAAGGACGTCCGCGCCTCAATGGGCTTCGAGTGGGGGCTTTAGCCGGACACGGCGCCTTTTAACCCCCTCGCCTCGCACTAATAAACCTCCCTGATTCGGAACACGGGCTCGATGGCGCACGCGCGCCCGGCACAGCGACGGACGGGTTACTTGCCCACCGGGCAACGCGGGGCGAGGCCGGAATGGGCGGCCTCCCCGGAGCGCTCCTCCCCGGCGTCTCCCGCTCCGAAGCCGAAAGCGAAGAGGCCTTCTCCGCCCAGCTCGTCGCGGCAGGCGCTTACGCACTCTCCGCAGTTCACGCAGTTTATGTCCTTCAGGGAGGCCCGGGGCTTAACGTTCATGAAGCATACTTTCTCGCAGCGGCGGCAGTCGTTGCAGCGGGAGAAGTTGGCCCTGTCGAACCTGATCCTTAACGACACGGGGCTTACCCATCCGAAAAGGGTCTGCATGAGCCCGGCCGCGCAGACGTACTTGCAGAAGGTGTGGCGCACCAGGACGAAGGTCGTCAGCATGTAGACGTAGACGCCGGCCACGCCGGCCTTCATGCCCGGGGTGAAATCGAGGGCGAGGGCCCTGTGCCAGACGGT
>JASFVA010000064.1:0-7825 GCA_050050055.1 Nitrospirota bacterium | reverse complement strand
CCGCCGCCGAAGCCGCCTCCGCCTCCGCCGCCGAAGCTCCCGCCTCCGAAACCGCCTCCTCCGAGGCCGCCTCCGCCCCAGGAGCCCCTCCTTCCGAAACCGGAAAACAGGAGGAAGAAGATAAGTAGCCTGGGGTGCTTGACGAAAAGATACGCAAGGGCGATGAAAAAGAGTATCGTAAATATCGTGCCCAACAGCCCGGGGCCTTCCCCCGCCGCACGCCCGGCGGGGCGCGTCTGATAGGTAACGCGGGGCATTCCGGAAATCTCGACGCCCTGTTCCTGGGCTATCTTGCCCGCCACGGCTATGGCCGCCGCCGCTATGCCCGTGGAGTAGTCGCCCTTCCTGAAGTTGGGCACCATGTACTGCCTGCCGATGGTCCCCACGAGGCTGTCCGGGAGCACGCCCTCGAGGCCGTAGCCTATCTCGAATCGGTATTGCCTGTCGCCGGGGACGACCAGGATTAGCGCCCCGTTGTCCTTGTCCTTCTGCCCGAGCTTCCACTTGTCGTGGGCCACGGACAGGGAAAACTCCTCGAGGGACCCCCCCTCCAGGCTCTCTATGGTGAGGACCACGACCTGCGCCGTCGTCTTCTGCTCGAGCTCGAGGAGGTAGCCGTTGAGCTTCGCCTCCACGCTGTCGTCCACCACCCCCGCCAGGTCCACCACGTGGTTCCGGGGCGTCTCCGGCACCTCCACCGCAAAGGCCGGAGCCGCCGCCAGGAGGGCCGCTGCCAGCAGGAATGCGCTAAACCTGTATCTCATCTATCACCTTTTTGAGCTTTTCCGTTGCGGCATAGTATTCCTCGAAGAGGGTGTTCAGCCTCGTGAGCGGGAGCTTCTCTCTTTTCCTCTTTTCGTCCAGCACCTGCCTGTAGACGCCGCAGTCCACGGAGGTCACCCGGCCGAGCTCGTCGAGGACCTGGTTCCACGCCGTGGGGGGCGTCTTTCCCGAAACGGCGATTATCCCCCTGAAAAGCGGCATGTGGGCCGTTATGGCATCCACGAGGCCCTCGGCGATGGCCTTTGCGTCGCCCATGCTCGAGAGGTATCCCTGCCTCAGGGCGATGAGCTTCGACTTCAAGTCCCGCTCGCACTGCTGCCTGAGATCCCGGTGCCTGATCTCCAGGCCCTCGAGGATGTCCTCTCCGTAGACCGTCTCGTGCAGGAGCTTGAAGTTCAGGAATTCGACGGGGAAGACGTCCAGCGAAGCGCTTATGTACTTGGGCGTCATTATGAGAGGGGCCGAGACGTTCTGCTTCCTGTATTTCTTCCCCCTCGGGGCAAGGAGCTCCAGAAACCTCAGGTCCATCTCCCCGAGCACGATGATGGAGTTTATGTTGGAGGCCTTTGGGTCGAAATCGTCCGTCAAGGAGCTTCCGGTGACGTGAATCGAGTGGATGTTTTCCCTGTACCCCACGAGGACCTCCTCGAAAAAGGGCCTCACCTTTTCCGAAACCTCAGGCCGAAGCTTATCGAGCGCCAGCTCAGTCATGTTTACCCCCAGAAAAATTGGTTCTCAATTTATGCACGAGAATTAATATAGACCTAAACCTTGAGCGAACCGTTATTGATTAGACGAGAAATCAGGACCTGACTAATCTTAACCGCTACGCGCCCCATGTATCAAGGGCCCCCTAACCGCCGCCAAGCAGTATCGAGCCCTTTGAATAGAAAGTGCCCGCCACCGAAGCGGTCATGAGACAAGCCAGGGTCGCCGCAAGGAGCGCCCTGAAACCCACGCCCGAGAGATCCCCGGTCCGCTCGGGCACCAGGGCGGCGATGCCGCCCACGAATATGGCGAGGGAGGCCACGTGGGCGAATCCGCAAAGGGCGTAAGTGGCGAGGAACGCGGAGCGCGGGTCCTCGAGGGCTCCCCGGGAAATCAGCACCGCCAGGTCCTGGTAGGACTTGACCTCCGTGGCCACAGTCCTTTCTCCTATCAGCCGGGCCACTTCCATGGCGTCGGCGGGGGGAACCCCTATGACCAGCGCGAAGGGATAAAAGACATAGCCGAGCACTGCGGTAAACGAAAGCCCCTCCACCCCCGCCAGGCCTCCGGCCCACCCCAGGGCGGAATCCAGCAGGTCCAGCATCCCGAGAAAGGCGATAAGGAGCGCCACTATGCCGAATATGAGCTTGAGGCCCGCGTTGGCTCCGTTTATTATGGCCTCCATGACGGAGGACTCGCGTTCGTAGTGGGGCTTCACCTCCACGCCGAGGGTTGCGGGCTTTTCGGTCTCCGGCAGGAGGACCTTAGACATCACGATCGCCGCCGGCGCGGAAAGTATGGACGCGCTAACCAGGTGGCCCGCTATGGTGGGAAACTGGCCCCGCAGGATGAAGACGTAGAGGGCCAGGACGTTCGAGGCTATGGTGGCCATCCCGGCGGTGAGGACGGTGCAGAGCTCCGAGCGGGTCATGTCCCTGAGGTACGGCCTCACGGTGGTGGCGGCCTCGACGCCCACGAATATGTTGGAGGCCGCGCAGAGGGACTCGGCTCCGCTTATGCGCATGAGCCAGGTGAAGGCCCGGCTGAATATCCCCACGAGGCGGGACATCACGCCGAGGTAGTAGAGGGCGCCCACGACGCTGGCGAAGAATATTATCGTGGGCAGGGCCTGAAAGGCCAGGATGAAGCCCAGCGACTCCTCCCCGGCCCCGCCGGCCGTGCCCGGAGGAAGGGCAAGCCTGCCGAAGACGAACCTTGTGCCCGCGCTCGCGCTGTCGAGGAACCTCACGACGACGACGTTTATGGCCAGGAAGAACTTCGCCCCGAAAGGCACCACGAAAACGAAAACTGCGAAAACCACCTGGAGGCCCACGCCGAATACCACGACCCTGGGGTTAACGGCCCTGCGGTCCGTGGAAAGAAGCCACGCAAAAGCAATAAGCGCGAAAATGCCCGCCAGGCTCACAAGGTTATACACGGAACAAGCCCCTCCTCCGGATAAATCCCTATAAATATAGACCGGCAGCCGCAAAAATACAAGTTTTGGGGAATGAAACAAAAACACGATTCTGATATAATTGTCTCCGGCGATGGAGTTCGCCCTTAACCGCCCCGCCTTCGCGGGGCTGATGACTCCTGCTACTGAAAAGGGCAGGAGTTTTTTCATGCCCCGAGATTCCAAGGAGGTTTAAATGGCGGTAAGCATCGCTCTGGTAGTCCTGCTCGGTCTACTCTCCGATTACCTGTTCAGGAAACTCCGGCTCCCCGGGCTTCTGGGGATGCTCCTGGTGGGGGTGGTGATGGGCCCCTACGTGCTCGGGCTCATGAGGCCGGAGCTCATGAGGGTCTCGGCCGACCTCAGGATGGTGGCCCTCATCGTGATCCTCCTGAGGGCGGGCCTCGAGCTCAGGCGAGAGACCATAAACAAGGTCGGGAAGACCGCCCTCGTGATGTCCGCCGTGCCGGCCATCTTCGAGGGCGCGGCCATCACCTTGGTGGCCCCCATGCTCCTTGGCATAACCTATCTCGAGGCCGCCATCCTGGGCTCGATCGTCGCCGCCGTGTCGCCCGCGGTGGTGGTCCCCCTCATGGTGGACTTCATAAGGAAGAGAAAGGGGACCAAAAAGGGGATACCCACCATGATACTCGGCGCAAGCTCCCTGGACGACGTCTTCGTGATAGTGGTCTTCACTATACTTCTGGGGATGCACTCCGGCGCCTACGGCAGCGTGTACCTGAAGCTCCTCGAGATACCCGAGGCCGTCCTCCTCGGGGCCGCCGTGGGGGCCGTGACGGGCTACGCCCTCTACAGGCTCTTCGAGCACTTCCACCTCCGGGCCACGAAGATGACCATCGTGGTCCTGGCCTGCTCGATACTGCTCACGTGGCTCGAGGAGGAGCTGAAGGCGAAAGTGGAGATGTCCGCCCTCATCGGCGTGATGACCGTGGGGGCTATTCTCCTTGAGAAGACCGAGCACAGGGCCCACAAGATATCTGAGAAACTGGGGAAAGTCTGGATCTTCGCCGAGATACTGCTTTTCGTGCTCGTGGGGGCCCAGGTCAACGTGCACGTGGCCCTGGATGCGGGCGCCGCCGGGGCCGCCCTCATCTTCGTAGGCCTCGCGGCCCGGAGCGCAGGCACATACCTCTCCGTCCTCGGCGCGGGCCTCAACCTCAGGGAAAAGCTCTTCTGCGTGATATCCTACATCCCCAAGGCCACCGTGCAGGCAGCCATCGGCGCCGTGCCGCTCGAGGCCGGGGTCGGCTCCGGAGAGGTCATACTGGCGGTCTCGGTCCTAAGCATAATCATCACTGCCCCCCTGGGGGCCATCGGCATCATGCTTGCGGGCAAAAGATGGCTCGGAGATTAGGTTTTCCCGGCTGATTTCAATGGGGCCGCAACCCAAGGCGGAGACGCCCGCCGCGCCTTCACAAATTTTTCATAATTCCTTCATTTTTTATTCACAGTGATTCCTTAAGATGGAAGCATGAAAACACTGGCACGGAGAATCGGCAGGATGAAAAAGAAAGTGAAAGAGCTGCTGGAGATAGACAGGCTCCTCAGGGAGTTCAGCAGCAAGAAGGCACAGTATCTGGAGGCCATCGGTAGCAGCGTTATCCCCCAGGAAGCCCTGGTGAGGATGGAGGATGACTTAGACAGACTACAGAGAAATATATACGCAAAGGACCCATATACAAGGACGAGACGATATATAAGCCGGAATTAGCTCTCATACCCCCCCAATCCCCCTTTCGATTGGCATCCGGGCCCACCGCCAGGGCCCGGATGTACTTTTTTTGGTCCGCCGGACCCAAAGCAGCTATTCTCCGCCTAATCGGCGTCGAGGACTGCCCATGCGTGAAAATGGGCTCCCCGCTTCTGGCCCACGCCCACCGCTCCCTTGCCCATGTAGAGGGCCCAGGCCCAGTCTGGCTCGAACATGCTCGTGGTAGAGGACCAGTAGCCCTCCCTGACCTCGAGAAACGGATGGCCCCGGGGCAGGGCCGGGCTGTGGGAGCTGCAGTCCACGAGAGACTCTAACTCGTTGATGTTCGGAAGGCGCCATCCGGCTGCCGGGCCTCTGTTGAGTCCTGCCACGGCTTCGAGGGCTCCCTGCCAAGTCACTTTTTCTGCCGTGAGGCTTGCCGCCCTGGACCAGCGCAGGCCCGTTAGGTTGTCCATAACGCCGTCCCCCGACGCCTCGAACCGAGGTTCGGGCCACGGCGTCCCCATCTTCAGTTCGCCGTCCTGGCCCGTCCCCGCGCATTCCACGGGCAGTCCCGCCGAGTCGAAACACCGTACCTGCCCGGTGCGGGGCAGCACCCCCCTGCCCTCCCCCCTGACGGGCCAGAGCAGGAAGAACTGCTCCTTGCCCCCGTAGAACATCCGGGCCCCCTCTAGGTGGACGTACCAGGCGAAGGCCGTGTTCATGGCAGCCGTGGTGGAAGTCCAATACCAGCCCAAGAAGGTGTTTTCGAAGGGGTGCCCCTCTGGCAGGGCGGGCTTCCTCGTCTGGAGGCTCATCAGGCTCCTGAGCTCCCGCCGGTTGGGAAGACGCCAGTCGGCGTGGCCGAAGGCCTCCTCACGGTTCATCCCCCGGACGAACTCCAGGGCTTCCCGCCAGGAGAGGGGAAACTCCGCCGGGTTGGCGTCGCGGGTCCACACGAGCCCCGTCAGCCCGTCCCGCACGGTCCCGCCCAGCTCTTCGAACCGGGGCGAGGGCCAGGGGACGCCTTTGCCGAACTCGGCGTCCTGCCCGCTGCCCCTGCAAGGGACCTCGCGGCCGGAGGTGTCGTGGCAGGTCTTCTGCCCCGTCTGCAGATAACCCCTCGGCATCCTTCACTATGATATCAAATGGTGATAGAATCGAACCCATGAAAAAGGGCGGCAAAGAAGAGCACGAGGGCCACGGGGAGCACGAAGGCCACGGAGGGAAAGGCGGGCACGAAGGGCACGAAAGCCACCACGCCCACATGGTGGCGGACTTCAGGCGAAGGTTCTGGATATCCCTCGCCGCCACGGTGCCCATACTTTTAATCTCTCCCCTTATCCAGGAGTTCCTGGGCTTCAGCCTCACCTTCCCCGGCGACATATACGCCCTCTTCGCACTCTCCTCCTTCGTCTTCTTCTACGGCGGCTGGCCCTTCCTGAAGGGCATCTTCGACGAGCTGGGCAGAAAGAGCCCCGGCATGATGACCCTGATAGCCCTGGCCATCTCAGTGGCCTACTTCTACAGCTCGGCGGTGGTCTTCGGCCTGGAGGGAAAGGTCTTTTTCTGGGAGCTGGCGACCCTTATAGACATCATGCTCCTGGGGCACTGGATAGAGATGAAGTCCGTGATGGGCGCCTCGATGGCCCTGGAAGAGCTCGCCAGGCTGCTTCCCTCGGAGGCCCACCTCCTGAAAGAGGACGGAAGCGCCGAGGACGTTCCACTCGACGAGCTCAAGGGCGGCGACAGAGTGCTCATTAAACCCGGCGAAAAGATTCCGGCGGACGGTGAGATCGTCGACGGCAGGACCTCGGTCAGCGAGGCCATGCTCACCGGTGAGTCGAAGCCCGTGGAGAAGCAGAAGGGCGACAAGGTCATCGGCGGCTCCATAAACGGCGAGGGCTCCCTGACCGTGGAGATACAGAAGACCGGGGCCGACTCCTTCCTGTCGCAGGTGATAGAGCTCGTCAGGCAGGCCCAGGAGAGCAAATCCAGGACCCAGGACCTGGCTAGCCGGGCCGCTTTCTGGCTGACCCTCATCGCCATCACGGGCGGAGCGATCACTCTCTTCGTCTGGCTGGCCCTAATGCAGAGGGACTTCGCCTTCTCCCTCGAAAGGACCGTGACCGTCATGGTCATCACCTGCCCCCATGCCCTTGGGCTCGCCGTTCCGCTGGTCGTGGCCGTCTCCACGGCCCTTTCGGCCCAGAACGGCCTACTCATAAGAAACCGCGCCGCCTTCGAAAAGGCGAGGAACATCCAGGCCATAATCTTCGACAAGACGGGCACCCTCACCGAAGGACGCTTCGGCGTCACCGACACCGTCAGCCTCGGCGGCGAGTATCCGGAGGACGAGATACTCAAGCTGGCCGCAAGCGTAGAGGCCCACTCCGAGCACCCCATAGCCAGGGGCATCGCCTCCTCGGCAGAGGACACCTACAAGGTCTCGGATTTCGAGTCCATCACGGGCAAGGGCGCCAGGGGCAAGGTGGAGGGTAAGGAGGTCATGGTGGTGAGCCCCGGATATCTCAGGGAAAACAAAATGGAAACCAAGGACGAAAAACTGGACGAGCTTTCCTCGCAGGGCAAGACGGTGGTCTACGTGCTCGTGGACGGAAAGACCGCCGGCGCGGTGGCCCTGGCCGACATCGTCAGGGAGGAGTCCAAGAGGGCCATTTCAAGGCTCAAGGACATGGGCATCAAGTGTATGATGCTCACCGGGGACAGCGAGCTCGTGGCCAAATGGGTCGCGAAGGAGCTCGGCCTCGACGACTACTTCGCCGAGGTCCTGCCCCAGGAGAAGTCCGAGAAGGTCAAGGAGGTGCAGGCCAGGGGCCTGGTGGTGGCCATGACCGGCGACGGCGTAAACGACGCCCCGGCCCTGGCCCAGGCTGACGTGGGCATCGCCATCGGGGCGGGCACCGATGTTGCCGTCGAGACGGCCGACATAGTGCTGGTAAAGAGCAACCCCCTCGACGCCGTGGCCATAATCGGCCTGGCCAGGGCCACCTACACGAAAATGATCCAGAACCTCGCCTGGGCCACGGGCTATAACGCCTTCGCCATCCCCCTTGCGGCGGGCGTGCTCTACAACTACGGGATACTCCTCAGCCCCGCCATGGGGGCGGTGCTCATGTCCCTTAGCACCGTTATAGTGGCCGTTA
>JASFVA010000063.1:0-7835 GCA_050050055.1 Nitrospirota bacterium | reverse complement strand
CTATGTCGCGGAAGCTCCTGTGCAGGGGTTCGCCCTGGCGGGGGAGGACCATCAGCCTCGAGGCGTCTCTTTCCGGGGCGGGCTTAAGGGCTATCCGGGATTCCGGCAGCTCGAAATCAAAAGCCGAAAGTGTCATGCACGAGTTCGGCCTCGGGGTAGAAGTACGAAAGTATCTCTTCGTAGGCCATGCCCTCCCGGGCCATCTCGAGGGCCGTCCACTGGCAGAGGCCCACGCCGTGGCCGTAGCCGGAGCCTTCGAAGTTGGCGTAGCCGTCCCTTACGCTCAGGGTGAAGTTGGTGCTGGGGAGCCTCCTCCAGCCCAGGCGCTTTCTGAACTCCTGGGCCTTCATGGTGACCACCTCCGGGTTGGCCACGAAAGCGACGTCCTCGGCCCGCCCCGTGGCGGTGCGCGAGGAGACGGTGATGTCCCTCAGGTGTTCCACCCCCACGGCCTCCTCGATGTCCTCGAGGGGTATCCTGCGGGCCCATACGTTCAGGGGCGAGAGCCTGCCCTCGGCCTCCACGGACTTGAGGTAGGGATAGCCCTGCCCGAAGACCTCCTCCGGGAGCTCCGTCTTGCCTCCCCCCGTGGAGTGGTAAAAGGCCATTATGGGCTCGCCCGCGTAGGTGAGCACCTGGCCCCGGGTCTCCCGCACGGCTTCCGTGACCTTGGGGTCGGTGTTCAGCCCCTTGTAGACCTGGTGCAGGACCGAAGAGGTCACGTGGTACATCTCCTCCCTCTGCCTCATCATCTGCTTGAGGACGTACGTCCTTACTATCACCGCCTGCGCCTTCAGGGCCTCCTCTTCCCAGTCGTCGGCGGTCTCGGCCTTGACCACCCCCTCCACGTAGTCCTCCAGGGAGAGTTCGTTAATCAGGTAAAGGCCGTTTTTCCCGCGCCAGACCTCGATTTCGCCCCTATAGTCCGACATCCCCACTATGAGCTCCCCCGAGAGGCTGTCCAGGAGCTCCGGCTTTTCTTCCTTGTCCGGAAGGCGCTTGAAGCCCTCGTCCATCACGAGGACCCTGACCTTCTGGGCCAGGGCCGCCGGCGGAGCAACGAGCATTAGTGCCATTATCGCTATGATCAGTCTCTTCATCATCTCCTGCCCAGGAGCCAGAACAGAAGCGTGAGGGCCACGCTTATCAGTATGCCCGTGGCGATGGGGAAATAGAACGTGAAGTTCTTCTTCTGTATCAATATGTCTCCCGGAAGCCTCCCTACGAGCGGCGCCTTGCCCGAGAGGGCGAGGACCGCTCCGAGGACGAATATCACGGCGCCCATTAACATGAGGGCCTTGCCTATGCCGCCTATGCCGTTTGCCAAGTCCATCGCCCTATCGAGCCCCGCGCGCCCCCGCGGCGCGGGGCTTTGCCTTTTCCGCCTCCCTCTCCTCCTTGGAGTAGAGGCAGCCGCAGTAACGCTGTCTGTAGAGGCCGAGCTCCCTGGACATCTTCACGCCTTCCCGGTAGGCGGGGCGGAAGTCCTCGTAGTGGAACTCCACGCCGTGCCTCTCCTGGAGGCCTCTGCCCACGTCCGCCAGGAGCTCGTGCTTCTGGTAGGGGCTTACGAGAAGGGTGGTGGAGAAGGCGTCGAAACCTTCGGCCTTCGCCCTCCTGGCCGTCTCCTCGAGCCTCATGCGGTAGCAGGCCTCGCACCTGACCCCATCGTGGCCGTCGAGGGCCTCGAGGTATTCGCCGAGGCCGTAGCGGTCTACGTATTCTATTTCCAGGCGCCAGAGGCCCTGGAGCTGTCTGAGGGCCGCGAGCCTCAGGGCGTACTCTTCCTCCGGATGGATGTTGGGGTTGAACCAGAGGCCCCGGAGCTCCACGCCCCTGGAACCGAGCTCTGCGAAGGGGGAGAGGGCACAGTTTGCGCAGCAAATATGCATCAAAAGGCGCATGCTCTATTATAACAATTGGCCGGTCGGGCGGACAAACCGCGCCTATGCCGCTCAGGGGCGCGAAAGAGGCGAAATCATTTCCCGAAGAGTCCCTTAAAAAGGTCCTTTATCTGCTCCTCGGGCTGTTTCTCCTGCGCGGGCTCCTCGGCCGGGGGCTGCTCCTCGGGCGCTGCGGGCTGGGGCTCTTCCTTCTCCCCGGGCAGCAGCTTTTCGAACAGCCTGTCCAGGCCCTTGTCTATCTCCTTCTTGATGACCTTCTCGGCGTTTATGTTGACCTTGGGGGCCTCCGTGGTCCCCCTTATGACGAGGGGGAGTATGGCCGAGCCGTCCTCGCCCCTTATCACCTTCGTCACCACCAGCCGCCGGGCCAGGAGCTTGTCGAGCCAGAGGTCGGCCTCCATGTCTATGGCCTTGTCGAGGCCCACGTAGCCGAGGGTGGAGAACTTTATCCGCTCGGAGTTCATGTAGCCCTCGAGGTTCACCTTCCGGTCCCTTATCACGTAGTCGAACCGCGAGTCCGTGAAGGTGGGGTTACGGAGCTCCTCGACGCTCGTGAGCCTGGCTATGGCGTCGGCCACCTTCACGTCCTTTATCTGTATCTTCTCAAACGTGGAGGAACCCTTGCCGCTCATGGTGCGCTTCATCACCTCGGAGGCGTCGGCGGCGCCCCGGGGGTACCTGAAGCTCACGTTGCCCTTGAAGTCGCCGTCCACTGCCATCGAGGTGCCCCCGGCGAGGGCCATGGTCACGGGGTCCACGGTCATCACGTCGTTTAGGTAGCTGATTTGGGCGGAGAAGCCCTCTATGCTGTAGTCCTTGAAGGCCGCCCTGTCCACTCTCACCTTCCCCCGGGCCGAGACCTTGAGGGGTTCTTCTCCCTCCTTCTTCTTGGCCTCCCCGGGTTTTTCGGGGGCGGCGGTCTCTTTCTCCTCCTCGCCCGCCAGGGCCATCAGGCGGTTGAGGTCGAGCCTCTTTGAGTAGACGTCGAAGTCTATGTCCGGGGCCTCCCTGTATTGGGAGGCCGTGGCCGTGAGCTTGATTTCGTCTTCCTCCACCGAGGCCCTGAGGTCCGCGGAGGCCTTCGCTTCGGTGGCGCTTATCTTCCCCGCGAGGCCCGCGCTTATGCCGTTAACGTTCGCCTTCAGTTTCTGTATGTTCAAAGAGCCACGGAGGGGCGCCATGTCCCTTGCGCGGAGGGAGAGGTCGGTGTCCGCGGCGAGGTCGAGGTCCCTGATGGCGTGTTTTTCGTGGGGAATTGTCCCCGCCGTTGCCCGGGCGTCCCTGAGGTTGATGCCGAGGGTCTTCCCGTCGTAGGAGACGGCGCCCTTTGTGGATACGTCCACGCCTTTTACGTTTGCCTTGAAGTCCTCTATGTCGACCGTGGCGCCAAGGCTCTCCGACTTTAGCGCGTAGGCTGCCTCGGCGGTCCCGGCGAAGGAGAGGCCCTTGACCGACGCCTCTTTCGTCCCGACCAGGGCGGCGGTGAGTTGGCCTACGGGAACGCGGGCCTTGAGCCTTTCTTCGCCAAGGAGATATACCACGTCGGGCGAGGCATCGAGCTTCAGGTTCTCCACCGTGTATCCCCCGCGCTTCAGCGAGCCGGGAACCCCTATGACCGTGCGGAGAGTGGCCCTGATGCTGTCGGCGTCGAGCCTGACGGTGCCGTCGGAGGAGAGGTCTGCGCCCTCCATGCTGGCCTTCATCTCCGAGAGGTTTATCTCGCCTGTAAGGGCGCTTCCCGCCCTCAGCTTGGATTCGGCCGCCAGGTGGATGCCGGTTACCGTGAACTCCTTGTACTTAGCGGAGTCTATGTCCACCGTGCCGGCGGCCCTGATGTCAAGAGGGTTTTCTCCGGCGCCTTTACCGGCTGCGGACCCGGGGCTTCCCCTGCCCGGGCCCCCTTTGCCCGCCGCTCCGGCGAGGGCCATGAGTTTTTCGAGGTCCAGGACCCCGGCCCTGAGGGCGAACTTCACCTCCGGGGCCGTGGCATAGTCCCTCGCCGCGGCCTCGAGGCTTATCTCCTCGCCGTCCACGTTCGTGACGAGGTCGGCCTTGAGGGAGTCCCGCGTTATGTCGAGCCTTCCCCGGGCTGACGTCCTTACGCCCCTGAACTCGGCGCTCAGCTCCCTGAGCTCCACCTTGCCCTCGGCCCGGGGCCTCCCTTCCTCCATGGAAATCCCGAGGTCCGCGTCGGCGCGGGCCTTGAAGTCCGGGATCTCCTTCATCGCGTCGGCGAACTCGACCCTGGCGTCCTCGACTACAACCCTCTCGGTGACGATGGAGACCGGGAGCCCTCCGGCCTCAGGCCTGTCCTCCCCTGCGGGGCCTTCGCCCCCGGAGGCCCTTTCGAGGATGTCGCTGAAATTGAATCTGCCGTCCGGGAGGCGGCTTATCCTGGCTTGGGGCGAGACGAGCACTACCTTTCTTATGACCAGCTGTTTCCTGAGGAGCGGGAGGAGGTCGTAGGCCAGCACGAACTCCTGGACCGAGACGAAATCCTCTTCGCCCTCCTTGACGCGCAGGCCCTTGAGGACTACGCCCTTAAAGAGCGAGACGTCTATGCGGTCGAGCTCCACGTCCCTTCCCGTGAACTCCTCGGCCCTCGGGATTATGATGGGCTTGAGCCTCTCGCTCTTCAGGTATGTCTTTACGACGACGCTGAGGGCGATGACGGCCACTGCCAATAGCGCCAGCAGCACGCTCGCACCTATAAGCAGCTTCCTTTTCATAAGTCGGATTCTATCACACCGGGGGGGCGGAGTAAATTATGTCTCGGCAGGGGCGGGCCTTTTCTGTAAAATAGGGATATGCGGATAGCCTACAGGGTAACGAGGCCCGAGGACGTTGGCCGCTGGGAGGGGGATTTCGCCCAGCTAAGCGTCTACAGGCACTGGGAGGGCAGCCTGCCGGGCGCCTGGGAATGCGTCCGGCTTCTCAAGGAGCAGGGCATCAGGTACGTCATACACCCCGTGGGCTATAGCGTCGCGGCGGGCGGGGACCAGGAGAAGGCGGTGATGGAGCTCGCGGAGGTCGCCGACCTGGGCATCATCCTTCACGACGAGAGGTCTCCCGGCGGGGGGAGGCTCTCCGGAGAGCGCGAAGAGAGGTTCCGGAGGATGATCGGGGAGCTCTCGAAGAGGACGGCGGTCTCCTTCGAAAACGCAAACGACACGGGCGACGCCCCCTGGTTCTGGGAAAGGTTCGCCGAGAGCGTTACCCTGGACATCGGCCACGTCGAGGGCGCGGGCTTCGATTCAGTAAAATACGTCTCGGAGCTTCCCGCCGCCGTGGTGGAAAAGATAGACTATGTCCACATGCACCACAACAACGGCTTAAGGGGAGGGCTTACCGACCACTGGCCCCTCAGGGAGGGCTGCCGGGAGATGAAGGCCCTCGAAGCCCTCCTCGGGCGGAGGGACGGCTTTGACGCGATACTGGAGATAAACGAGCTCGACGAGGTAAACGAAAGCATCAGGATGCTCCGGGCTCTGTGGAGCAGACTGAAAGGAGAATAGCCCGAATGGACCTTCTCGAAGGAATTTATACCAGGCGGAGCATAAGGCAGTTCACGGAAGATAGCGTGGACAGGGAACATCTCCTCGAGATAATAAAGGCCGGGACCTGGGCCCCTTCTGGCCTTAACAACCAGCCCTGGCGCTTCGCGGTCCTGAGGGACCGGGAGACCCTGGGGAGGCTCGCCGGCCTCACGAGGTATTCGAAGGTCATAGAGGCGGCCCCGGCCTGCATAGCCGTCTTCATAGACCGGGAGGCGATGTACCACGATGTGAAGGACCACCAGGCCATGGGCGCCTGCCTCCAGAACATGCTCCTTGCCGCCCACGCCCTCGGGCTCGGGGCCGTCTGGCTCGGGGAGATACTCAAGAGCGCCGCGGAAGTACGCTCGCTCCTTGAGCTCCCCGAGAGGTACGAGCTCATGGCGGTGGTGGCCCTGGGCCACCCCGCCCGCCGCGGCCATACCTCGCAGAGGAAGGACCTTTCGGAGGTGTTGCTCAAGGAAACCTGAGCAGCCGGGGCGGCGTTTGCGTCCGAACTCTCCCCGGGGCGGGAAAGGCCCCTATTGGGTGTCGTCCTGCCTTTTCAGCCTGACCAGGCACTCCGGGCATATGCCGTGGGTGAAGTCGGCGTCGGAGTGGTCCTTTATGTAGGTCTCCAGGAGGTTCCAATACCCCTGGTCGTCGCGGACTTTCTTGCACCAGGCGCAGATGGGGATGAGGCCCTTGAGGGCCCTGATCTTCGAGAGCGCGTCCTGGAGCTCCCGGTTGGCCAGGGTAAGGGCGGCGGTGCGCGCCTCCACAAGCTCCTCCAGGCGGTACCGGTGCCTCTCGAGCTCCCTCTCGCTCTCCTTCCGCTGGGTTATGTCCCTGACGATGTGGATAAGGCCCATGACGTTCCGGTTTTCGTCGAAGCGGGGGATGGCCCTGATCTCCACGTACATATTCAGTTTAGGCTCGAAGGTCTCGAAGGCCGAGGGCTCGCCGGTCTTGAAAGTCCGGCAACTCGGACAACCCCGCGGGGGGCACTCGGTGCCGTGGTAGTAATGGAAGCACTTCAGCGTGCGAGAGGTGTGGGAAGGCAACCGAAGCACCCTCCTGGCGGCTTCGTTTGCGCAGATGATGTTGAAGCCGGCGTCGTGGATGGTGACCATGTCGGTCATGGAGTTGAAGATGTTTTCCCAGTCCTCCGGGGAGGGGGTGCGGCAACCGGGCCAATCCTCTTCCGGACGCACCGCGCCCATTTTTTCAGCGCTCTCGCCGTAATGGGCCTTGTCTTTCATTATATTTCCGGCCGCCGGGCGGTCTCGGCCCGCATGCGCCTCCCCTAAATTACATTTTCTTCCATATTCGCCCGGTTGTCAAGCCATCCTGGAAAGGCCGTTTTAATAACCTCCCCACGGGGGGCCGGCTATTGAAAACAAAGACTTTTTTTGGCTTAGGGTTACGGGCGGCCGCCGGGGCAGGCTCAGTCTTCTCCGGGATCCCTGCCCCCGAAGGAGAAGTAATCGTCCTTTCCGATTATCAGGTGGTCCAGGAGCCGGAGGCCGAACATCTTGCATTTTTTCACGATGTCCGCCGTGATCTCCATGTCGTAGGCGCTGGGCTCGGTATTCCCGGAGGGATGGTTGTGGACCAGTATGATGGACGATGCGTTGGTCAGGAGGGCGGTCCTTATCACCTCGTGGGTGTAGACGACGACCTCGTTCAGCGTGCCCTGGGCGATCTCGTCATAAGCGATAATCCTGTTTTGCGCGTCCACGAACACGGCGATGAACTTCTCCCTCGTCTCGCCGGCCAGGTGTTTGAAAAGCTCGTAGATGGTCGCCGAATCCGAGATGCTCTCGGAGTATGGAACCGACTTCTCCCTTACGGAGTAGAGCTTGACCCTGTTGAGGTGCCGGCTCACGGCGTTATGGCCGCCGTCGCCGAGGCTTTCGCGGACCTTTTTCGAGAGGCCGGCCAGGTCGAAGGGCTTTGGCAGGAAACCGACCTTGTCGAAGCCCGCGGTGGACTCGCCCGTGCCGTACCCGACGTTTCCGCTGGTAATTATGAGCGGGATGTCCGGACGGGTCTGTCTTATCCTCGACATCAGCTCGAAGCCCGAGAGGTCGGGCATTACCATGTCGGTGATCACGAGGTCGACGGAGCCGGAGTTTTCGCCGAAGACCCTCAGGGCGTCGCTGCCCGTGTAAGCTACCAGGACCGTGTAGCCCAGGGACTCGAGCATTTCCTTGATCGAATCCGCCACGTGCCTCTCGTCGTCCGACACCAGAAGCGTCTCCGCCCCTCCGCGGAGGTCCGCGTCGGGCTGGGGGGACGGGGCGGCCCTGCCGTGAAGCCTGGGCAGATAGACTGTTACGGCCGTGCCCGAGCCGGGCTCGGACGAGACGTCCATCCAGCCTCCGGCCTGGTGTGC
>JASFVA010000062.1:0-7866 GCA_050050055.1 Nitrospirota bacterium | reverse complement strand
CCCTTCTTGCACCTGGAGGTCAGAAGCATCTCGTCCGCTATCAATCTGACCGCGTCGAGGTCCTCCGGCGTGCCCGTGCCGGAGATAACGTTGCGAAGCCTTATGGCAGCCTCGTAGGTGCCCATCTCGCAGGGGAAGCACTTGCCGCACATGGGGCCGGCGAGGAACTCCTCGACGTAATAGAGCGACCTCCTGACCGGGCACTTGATCTCCTCGGCCTCTTTCCTTATGTCGGCTGTCTTTTTCTCCTTTATCTCGCTCATTTGACCTCCCGAAATATCAGGCCTTGGCCTCTGCGGAGTCTTTCTTGATGCTCTTCCTGATCTCGACCGCGTCCACGGGGCAGACGTTATAGCAGGCCTTGCACGAGGTGCAGTAGTCCTGGTCCACGAAATAGCCCCTGCGCGTCTCCTTGACGGCGTCGTAGGCGCAGGCCTTCTCGCACAATCCGCAGAGTATGCACTGCTCGTGGTTGATCACAAACGTGCCCAGCCCGCCGCATACGCCGGCCCGGCAGTACTTGTCGTGCACGTGCTCCTCGTACTCTTCGCGGAAGTACTTGAGCGTCGAGAGCACCGGTATGGGTGCGCCCTGGCCCAGACCGCAGAGCGAGGTCTTGACGATGCTGTTGGCCAGGTTCTCCAGGCGCTCCAGGTCGTCGGGCCGTC
This sequence comes from Nitrospirota bacterium, assembly GCA_050050055.1. Lineage (GTDB taxonomy): Bacteria > Nitrospirota > Thermodesulfovibrionia > Thermodesulfovibrionales > JdFR-86 > JARRNG01. The sequence continues at coordinate 7,198 of JASFVA010000062.1, read as the reverse complement.
CGTGGCCGCTTGCTATCCGGGTCAGGATCTCCAGCATATGGTATGTGCCCACCCTGCACGGAGGGCACTTGCCGCAGGACTCGGACTGGGTGAAGGACAGGAAGTACTTGGCCACGTCCACCATGCAGGTGTCCTCGTCCATGACGACCATCCCGCCGGAGCCCATCATGGAGCCCACTTTCCAGAGGGAGTCGAAGTCCACGGGCATGTCGAGGTACTGTTCGGGAATGCAGCCGCCCGAGGGGCCGCCGGTCTGCACGGCCTTGAAGCCCTTGTTGTCCATGATGCCGCCGCCGATCTCGTATATTATCTCCCTCAGGGTGATGCCCATGGGGACCTCCACCAGGCCGGTGTTCTTGACCTTGCCCGTAAGGGCGAAGACCTTGGTGCCCGGGGAGTTTTCGGTGCCGATGGAGCGGAACCAGTCGGCGCCTTGCTCCACTATGGGCGGCACGCAGGCGTAGGTTTCTATGTTGTTGAGGTTGCTGGGGTAGCCCCACACTCCGCCCCCGGGCTCGGAAAGCCTCGGCGGCCTGGCCCTGGGGAAGCCCCTTTCGCCCTCTATGGAGGCCACCAGGGCGGTGGACTCGCCGCAGACGAAGGCCCCGGCCCCCTCCCTGATGTAGAGGTCGAACCGGAAGTCGGCGCCCAGGATATTGCTTCCCAGGAGGCCGAGCTCCTGGGCCTGCTTTATGGCGATGCCCAGGTTTTCCACGGCCAGCGGGTATTCGTGCCTCACATAGATGAGGCCGTACTGGGCCTCGATGGCGTATGCGCAAAGGAGCATGCCCTCTATGAGGCTGTGGGGGTCGCCCTCCATGATGGCCCTGTCCATGAAGGCTCCGGGGTCGCCCTCGTCGCCGTTGGCCAGGACGAACTTTATCTTGCCCGGGGAGTTCTTCGTGTGCCTCCACTTGCGGCCCGCCGGGAATCCGGCCCCGCCGCGGCCCCTGAGGTTGGCCTTGTCCACCTCGTCGAGGACCTCGTCCGGCGTCATGCCGCCAAGGGCCTTCTGGAGGGCGCCGTAGCCCCCTCGAGAGATATACTGCTCGATGTCCCTGGGGTCTATGCTTCCGTTGTTCCTCAGGGCCACTCTCACCTGCTTCTGGTAAAAGGGGATGTCAGAAACGTGCTCTATGGGCTCGCTGAGGTAGTCCAGCCTGAAGAGCGCCGGCCTGTAGGGAATCCCCTTTTCGAAGGTGTAGTTGAAGAGCTGCGGCACGTCGTAGGGCTTCACCCTCTGGTACATCATTTCCTCGGGCTCTATCATCATTACCGGGCCCTTCTGGCAGAGGCCCTGGCAGCCGGTCTTTACGACCTCGAGGTCCATGTTCCTCTCTTTGGCGCCTTCCTCTATCGACTTTATGACCTTTTGCGAACCGCTGGCGCTGCAGGCGGTTCCGCAACAAGCCCGCACCCTGAGGGCGTTCTCGCCGAACACCCGGCTGTCCAGTTCCTTTCTCAGGGCTTCGAGGTCCGCTATGCTTGAAAGCCTCTTCATTTGGCGCTCCTGATTTCGTTTGCCAATTCATTGAACTTCTCTCCGTCCACCTCGCCGACAATCTCTTCGTTGACCGTGACGACCGGGGCGAGGCCGCAGCAGCCGATGCATCCCACGGTCTCGAGCGTGAGGGACATGTCCTCGGTGGTCTCGCCCTCGTCCACGCCGAAGGCAGTCTTGAAGTCGCCGAGTATCTCCCCGGCGCCCCTGACGTGGCAGGCCGTGCCCGTGCAGACGGACACGACGTTCTTGCCCCGGGGCTTGAAGTAGAACTGCTTGTAGAACGTGGCGGCGCTGTAGACGTCGGTAAGGGCCACGCCAAGCGTCCTGGAGAGCTTCCCGAGCTCCTCCTCGGGCAGGTAGTTGTGCTCCTTCTGGATCTGGTGGAAGGCGTGTATGAGAAGGCCCCTCTTTTTCTGCTGGGGCGAAAGAATCTCCGCTATGGTCCCGAGGGCCTCGTCGATCTTGTCTTCCTGGATCTTCATTCGGTCACTCCTTGATTCTCGTTATCTGCGGACATTCGTCCAGCCGCCTTTGAGCGGCGGGGAGGGGGCGCGGGGCCCCCTCCCGGAGATCGTTATCAGCTTATGCCCATGTGGGGCTTGACGCTCTTTTCGAGCTCCCGCCTCGCCGCCATGTCCATGAGCACCCTTTCGGTGCCGAACCTGCCGGGCTCGTACTTCCTCAGCTTCAGGGCCTCCCTGGCCTTGTCTATGTATTCCAGGGCGAGCTTCAGTATCTTCTCGGGGTCGGGCTCGAAGTGCAGGGCGCCCCTGTACCTCTCGAACCAGACGTCCGTCATGATCCTCGTTACCTCCTTGCTGGAGCCCACGGGAGACTCCCCGCCGAAAATCACCGGTACCCCTGAGGCCGCGAAGTAACAGCCGATGGCTATGGCCTTTTCGGACATCCACTCCGGCGCGATGCCTACGGCGGGCATGCCGCCTATCTCGTCCGAGAGGCCTCCCTCCTTGGCCATCGCCGAGGCTATGGTCAGTATCCTGGAGTTGTCGACGCAGGCACCGAGGTGCAGTATCGGCGGCATCCCCGTGGCCTCGCAGACCTCCCTGAGGCCGGGTCCGGCGTGTTCAATAGCCGTCTCAGGCGTAAGGTAACCCGAGGTCCCGCACGCCGCCGAGCCGCAGCCGGTGGAAACTATGAGAACGTCGTTCTTTATCAGCTCGATAGCGAGGAACCTGTGGAGCCCCGTTGAGGTCACCCTGGGGTTGTCGCAGCCCGCCAGGCCGACGACGCCCCTGATTCTGCCGGCCATGATGGCGTCGTTGAGGGGCCTGTACGAAGCCCTCCACCTTCCGCCAAGCATGTACTGGATGTACTCGTCCGAAAATCCGGCCACGACGGGGAACTTGTCCGAGACCACGCTGCCCTTGGTCTTGCGGTTTGCGTAATTGTCTATGGCGAGCCTTATAATCTCGCGGGCGATTTCCTTCGCCCTGTGCTCGTCGTACTCGATGTGCGTCGCGCCGGGTATCTTGGCCTTCGGCGAGGTGGTTATCACCTTTGTATGGAACTTCTTGGCCTGCTCCGTGATGGCCGGCATGATGCACTGCACGTCCACCGTCATGGCGTCTATAAGCCCCGTGAGTATCCCGAGCTCCTGGTTGGTGAAGCCGCCGGCCGTGGGGATGCCGTGCCTCATGAGCACCTCGTTGGCTGTGCAGCACATGCCGCCGAGGTTGATCCCCTTTGCCCCCTTGCTCTTGGCGTATTCCAATAGCTCGGGCTCCGAAGAGACGTCCACTATCGTCTCGGCAAGAGAGGGCTCGTGGCCGTGGACGACGAGGTTCACCTCGTCTTCCTTGAACACGCCGAAGCTGGCCTCCGCCTTCACGGGCTTCGGCGTTCCGAAGAGAATGTCGGTCACGTCGGTGGAAATCATGCTTCCGCCCCAGCCGTCGGCCAGGGCCGTCCTCAACCCGTGGGTGAGGATGTGGTCGGGGTCGTGGTCAACACCGATTGAGGTCCTGTGCATCGCCTCCACGACCTCCCGGTCGATGCCCCTCGGGATTATGCCCCACTTCTTCCAGCGCTCGTAAGTCTTCTGGGGAGCGCGCCTCGAGTAATTTATCTCGCCGTCCTGGCGGCCGAAGTCCTTGAGGAGCTCCGTGGCGACTTCAGCGGCCACCTCGTTGTCGGGCCTGCCGTTTCCGAACTCGACACCGAGGATCTCGGCTACCCTGTTGAGCTTCTTAACGTCGGTGATCTTGAAGTCCTTGGCCTCGCCAGTGGCCGCAGCCAGAAGGGTGCGGGCCATATCCCTCGCGTGGTCCGAATGCGCGGCCGTTCCCGCGGCTATCATCCTTGCCAGGTTCCTGGCCGCCACGGTGGCCAGGGACGCGCCGCAAACCCCGGTGGCGACCTCCTCGGCGTTCTTGCCCACCAGCCTGCAGGGGCCCATGTGGCATACCCTGCAGCAGGCCCCGCTTTCGCCAATGGGGCATGGCTTCAGCTCCTCGGCCCGCTCGAAACATGTCTTGTAGTCGTGGGCCTCGGCCCATTCGATGATCTGTTCCGAGCCCGGGCTGGCGCTGTGTATCTTTTGATAAACGGTCTTTTTCTTTTCCACGATTACCTCCCTTTATAGCATAGGGTCCATCTCGAGGGCAGGGTGGCCCTTTTCCGAGAGGAACTCCAACAGCTTTTCCGATTCTTCGGCGACGTCTTCATCGGCTATCTTATCGAGAAGGTCGGGGACGCCTTCCTCGGCAGCCCTCTTTTCAAATTCTTCCTTGAGGCTCTCCTTGAGGTTTTTCGTCATCCAGACTATTCTCTTGAGCCCCCCGTCGCCGCTGAGGAACTTCTTGCTGACTATGAAATTTCTCCCTATGCCCATGAAGCCGGGGGACTGGAGGCCTCCGCCCACGGAGCCCGCGAGGGTGGAGAACTTCATCCCCGCTGGGGTCATGCCCTGGTGCCCCCTCTGGACTATCATGACGCCGTTTGCCTCGGGCACGATTGCGATAATGCACTCGAAGCAGCCGCAGGAGGTCATGGGGTTTTCCATTATGGTGTAGAGGTTCAGCGTCTCCACGGCCCCTCCGGAGGCCTTGACGAGGTAGTCGTCGACCCCGGTGTAGCGGCCGTACCTGTCGTCCAGCTTCTGGCCCTTCTCGATGGGCTGGTTGCCCCCCGTGGGGTCTATCTCGAAAGCGGCCTTGGTGTCCAGCCAGTTGAAGGCCCCGCAGAGGCCGAGCCTCTCCGGGGTGATGACGCAGACGTGGCTCGGGGCGAAGGACTGGCACAGGAGGCACGAATAGAAGGTGTCCACGGCCTCGTCGGTGAGGGAGCCGAGCCTCTGGTCGCGCTCCTTGTATATTTCCCGGGCTTCCTCCAGGACGCGCCCCACGTCCGCCTCGTCGGTATATATCGTGACTTCGACCTTGTCCACTATGCTCTTGAACATGTGCTTCAGCATCGTGGTGAATATGGTGCCCAGGTGCTCCAGGGTGATGCCGGCGCCCCTCGCCGCGTTGTTTATTCTTATCCAGTTGAGGTCTCGCTGGCCCATGTGCCAGAGGCCCTGGGCCTCGTTGATGGAGTGGTGGACCTTCCTCTCCACGACGCTCTCGAAGTCCTTCTGCATCTTCCTGCCGGCGACCTTTATGACGATGCCGATGGGCATCTTGCCGCCCTGCTCGTAGCGCTCCTGCCAGTTTTCGCCGACTATGTTTATCTGGCCGTCCTCCACCTCTTCCAGGTCGTGCATCTGCACGAGCTCGAAGGCCGGGGTCCTCTGGCCGCCGAATTCGATGAACATATCCTCTTTCCTGATGCGCTCGCCCTCGAAGGCGGGGCCGTAGGCCACGGGGATAGGGGGCTTTTCCACCAGAATCTTCAGCCCCCTGACCTCGATGGCCTTCTGCACTATGACGTCATGGTCGAATTCCTTGTCCACGTGCTCGTAGATGCAGACGCCCGTGGGATGGATGACCGGCACGTCGGTGTCCGCCACGGCGGGGAAGCCCATGTTTATGGCTCCGGCCCCGGTGGACCACTTCTCGTCGTCCAGGTCACCGAGGACTATGGCGAAGGCGAAGACCCTGTCCTTCTGGTAATGCAGGTGCCCCTGGTAGTCGCCGGGCTTCTTGCCGCCGAATATGAGCGAAGCCCTGACGGCCCAGTCGAGGGCGTAGAGGGTGTGGATGGTGTCGGGGCCGAGGGGGACGATGCGGGAGTCCCAGCCGAGCTCGACCTTCTGCCTGAGGAGCTGCTTGGTCACGCTCTCTCCGTTTACGTGCCCGGAGAGGAAGGTGAGGATGTTCTTCTCCTGGAGCTCCCTGCATATCTTGACGGCCTTTTCGTCGTCCGGCGCGGCGCCGATTATGGCGGCGAATCCCGGCATGGAGCCGTCCACGAGCTGAATTCCCAGGTTTCGCTGGATGGTGTCCGTGATGAAGCCGTTGTATTCGAAACCGGTCTCGGGATCCTTGGCGGGCTCGAGGCCCTCTATGTACCTGAGGGCGAGAATTATCTCCTCGGCAAAGAGGGTGGCCATGCCTGAGTCCAGGGTCTCCCCGAGATAAGGCTTCCACAGATGCTCCTCCGGCTCCGGGTGGAGCATCTCCCTGGTCATCTCCAGTGCCACCTCCATGTCGCCGAGGGTTTTCACCGGGAAAGCAGTCATTGCGTAAATCATGGGCAGGTAGAACGCAGTGTCGGGGAACTCGAAGGTGAATTCCTTGCCTTTTTCCGATATGGCCTTCTGGAGCATCTGCTCCGCCTGATTGGTGAGCCCGTTGGCTCCCCTTATTGCTGCAGAGGCGATTATCTTAGACATCCATCCCTCCTGGTATTTTGCGGAATCTTCTCTGACAACCCGTGTTTATATATTTTTATATATATTTGTATCTAAAATCAAACCGCCCCTTACGCGGCCGCCTGCTTGAGGAAGGCCGGCAGGGCGTTGGCTTCCCGAGGTCCAACGGTGACCTTCCAGCCCGCGAGCTTGTCCTCGATTGCGCCGCTGAGGATGGCCACGTAGCCGGGGATTATTATCTCCTTGCTCTCCATTTCGCCTTCCACACCGCTTTCCTTGATGAACTGGGCGATCTTCGAGGCGGTGAACTTGCCGGCCGCCCAGGCGGTGAGCACCGAGAGCCCCTCGCAGTCCATGACCGCGAGGCGGGCGGGCACCTTGCTGTTTTCTATCTCCCCCGAGACTATGAAGTAGGTGAGCGAGAAGTTCGTAGTAATCATCAGGGGAGAGGCCTTGGTAGGCTCCCCGATGTCGTATATCTTCTGCTCCACCTGCATTGGCACCTGGGGGTCGGTGTAGAGGTTCTGCCTCAAGGTGAAAAGGGCGAGGTTCTTCCACTTCTCGATGCTCGAAAGGACCACTATGGAGGCGTACTTGGCGACCCCCGCCGAGGCCACGAGCGCCTCCAGCAGGGAGTCGTCCCTCGTGGCGAACGTAATCACCGGATAGCCGAGGGGCTTGTAGTTCTTCTTGAGGGCGACCCTCCTTACGAGCGTGTTGTCCCTGATTATCTCCCCGGCCTTCCTGGCGCCGGAGTCTATAACCATATCCTCCAGGCCGGCGGCCTTGACCTTCTTCGTGAGCTCCGAAAGCTCCTCGAGACCCTCTCCCCTCACGCCCAGGGAAGCATGGGCTTCCTTGGCCGCCCCGGCCATGGCGTCGAGGTTTTCCTTGGTGGCTCCGTAGAGGAGGGGCTTCAT
>JASFVA010000061.1:0-7867 GCA_050050055.1 Nitrospirota bacterium | reverse complement strand
GGCAGCACCGCTCCGTCCGTCACGGGGTTCAGGAACTTGTTCGAGTGCCAGGCCGTGGCAAGCGGGCCTGTCTCGGCCTCGCCGTCGCCCACCACGCAGGCGGCTATCAGGCCGGGGTTGTCGAAGACGGCCCCGAAGGCGTGCGAGAGCGAATAGCCCAGTTCGCCCCCCTCGTGAATGGACCCGGGGGTCTCGGGGGCCGTGTGGCTGGGTATCCCGCCGGGGAAAGAGAACTGCTTGAAGAGCCTTTTCATCCCCTGGGCGTCCGGGGACACGTGCGGATAGACCTCGCTGTAGGTGCCCTCGAGATAGGTGTTCGCCACGATGCCCGGCCCGCCGTGGCCGGGTCCGGTGATGTATATCATGTCGAGGTCGTATTTCTTTATCGCCCGGTTGAGGTGGACATAGATGAAATTGAGCCCCGGCGTCGTGCCCCAGTGCCCCAGCAGCCGGGGCTTTATGTGCTCTATCTTGAGAGGCTCCCTGAGAAGCGGATTGTCGTAGAGGTATATCTGCCCCACCGAGAGATAGTTGGCCGCCCTCCAGTATGCGTCCATCAACTGAAGCTCCTTCTCGGAAAGCCCCTTTGGTTTCGAAAGCGTCGTAGCCATCTTGTCCTCCTCCGTGCGTCGTTTCGGGAGTTCGGCGAACTTGCACCGAACCTTTTCGCCAAATTATACTCCTCATTCCCGCGCACTCAAAGGGGTGTAATGCATTTTCCGGACAGACGGCACTCGTCGTGACCTATTGACCGGTGGGGATATTTGCTCTAAAATCACGGTAGAGGCCCGTCTTATTGGATTTTTTCGGCCCGGGAAAGGAAAGCATGGTACCCGAAGGCAGAAGAAGGGTGGTAATAGAAAACGTAAAACCCGAGGTCGAGGAAGGCAAGTTCCCCATAAAGCGCGTCGAGGGCGAAAGGGTGGTGGTCGAGGCGGATGTCTTCTCCGACGGGCACGACCTCGTCAGGGCCGTCATACTTTACAAGGGCGACGGGGATGGAAAATGGCGCGAGGCCCCGCTTCGCCACGTGGTGAACGACAGGTGGGAAGGCTCGTTCCGCGTCGGGGAGCCGGGCCACTACCGCTACACGATACAGGGGTGGGTGGACCATCCCGGCACCTGGCTTGTGGATTTCGAAAAGAAATACCGCGCCGGGCAGGACATAACCGTGGACCTTCTGATAGGGGCCGACTTTCTCGATGAAATCTCCGAAAGGGCCTCCGCCCCCGACGCGAAGACGCTCAGGGAGCTCGCGCGGACCATAAGGCAAGAAAAGGACGTGAAAAAGGCCTCTTCCCTGGTCCTGGACGACGAGGTCAGCGAGATGGCAGGGAAATATCCCGACCGGAAATTCGCCACCACCTACGAAAAAGAACTCCCCGTGGTGGTGGACAGGCAGAAGGCGCTGGTAAGCGCCTGGTACGAGATGTTCCCCAGGTCCTGCGACTCGGCGGGACACGGGACGTTCAGCGACTGCGAAAGGATGCTCCCCTATGTCGCCGGCATGGGTTTCGACGTGCTTTACCTGCCGCCCATCCACCCAATAGGCAGGACGAAGCGCAAGGGAAAGAACAACATCCCCGTGGCCGACCCCGGAGAGCCCGGAAGCCCCTGGGCCATCGGCGCCGAGGAAGGCGGGCACAAGGCCGTCAATTCGGATCTCGGCACCATGGAAGACTTCGAGAGGTTCGCCGGTAAGGCCCGGGAGCACGGCCTTGAGCTGGCCATGGATTTGGCCTTTCAGTGCTCGCCGGACCACCCCTATGTCAAGGAGCACCCGGAGTGGTTCAGGTGGAGGCCCGACGGCACCGTGGCCTTTGCCGAGAACCCGCCCAAGAAGTACGAGGACATCATCCCCATAAACTTCGAGACCGAAGCGTGGAAGGAGCTATGGGATGAGCTCAGAAGCGTCGTCCTGTTCTGGATGGACAAGGGCATAAGGATATTCCGCGTGGACAACCCCCACACGAAGTCCTTCCTGTTCTGGGAATGGCTGATCGGCAACGTGAAGAGAAAGTGCCCGGACGCTATATTCCTCAGCGAGGCCTTCACCCGCCCCAAGGTAATGTACAGGCTTGCGAAACTCGGCTTCACCCAGTCGTACACATACTTCACCTGGCGCAACACCAAGTGGGAGATAATGGAATACGTTAACGAGCTCACCCGCACGGAGGTGCGCGAGTTCTTCCGGCCCAACTTCTGGACCAACACGCCCGACATCCTCCCCGAGCACCTCCAGTACGGAGGGAGGCCGGCTTTCGTTATGAGGCTGATAATGGCCGCCACGCTCTGTTCGAACTACGGCATATACGGGCCGGCCTACGAGCTCTGCGTCTCCGACGCCATGGAGGGCAAGGAGGAATACCTCTTCTCCGAAAAATACGAGGTCAGGCACTGGGACCTGGATAGGCCCGAGAGCCTGAGGGACCTTATCGGCAAGGTCAACAGGATAAGGAGAGAAAACCCCGCGCTTCAGAGCACATGGAACGTAAGCTTTCACGAGAGCGAAAACGAAAAGCATCTCCTCTATACCAAGACCACCGAGGACCTCGAAAATATTCTTCTCATAGTGGTAAACCTCGACCCGTACCACAAGCAGTCGGGGCGCATCCGGGTCCCCCTCAAGGAGCTCGGCATAGCCCCGACGCGACCTTACTTGGTCCACGACCTCATAAGCGAGGACAAATACGTATGGTTCGGCGAGTGGAACCACGTGGAGCTGGACCCCCACGTCATGCCGGCCCACATATTCAGGGTCCATCGCCGCATGAGCCGAGAGCAGGACTTCGACTATTTCATGTAGGCTTGGGGGGAACCACTTGGCGAAGAAAACAAGAGATACGGCCCTCGAAGACCAGCCCCTGTGGTACAAGGACGCCGTAATCTACGAGCTCCACATAAAGAGCTTCCACGACTCCGACGGCGACGGCGTAGGGGACTTCAAGGGGCTCATCGAAAAGCTCGACTACCTGGCCGACCTCGGCGTCACCGCCCTGTGGCTCCTGCCCTTCTACCCCTCCCCCCTGAAGGACGACGGCTACGACATCGCCGACTACTTCTCCGTCCACCCGGACTACGGCACCCTCCGGGACTTCAAGCTCTTTCTACGGGAGTCCCACAGGCGTGGCATGAGAGTGATAACGGAGCTCGTCGTGAACCACACCTCGGACCAGCATCCCTGGTTTCAGCGCGCCAGGAAGGCCAAGCCCGGCTCCCGCTGGAGGGACTACTACGTCTGGAGCGACACGCCCGAAATGTACAGCGACGCAAGGATAATCTTCAAGGACTTCGAGGCTTCCAATTGGTCCTGGGACCCCGTGGCGAAGGCCTACTACTGGCACCGCTTCTATTCCCACCAGCCGGATCTCAATTACGAAAACCCCCAGGTGCGCAGGGAGATGCTCAGGGTGCTGGACTTCTGGTTCGGCATGGGAGTGGACGGCCTGCGGCTTGACGCCGTGCCCTACCTCTTCGAGGGCGAGGGCACAAACTGCGAGAACCTTCCCAGGACGTATGAATTTCTCAGGGAGCTCAGGGCCCACGTGGACGGCAAGTGGAAAAACCGCCTGCTCCTTGCCGAGGCCAACCAGTGGCCCGAGGACGCGGCCCGGTATTTCGGCGACGGCGACATTTGCCACATGGCCTACCATTTCCCGCTAATGCCCCGGATGTTCATGGCCATCCAGATGGAGGACCGCTTCCCCATGCTCGACATACTGGAGCAGACTCCCGACATACCCGAGACTTGCCAGTGGGCCATGTTCCTCAGAAACCACGACGAGCTCACGCTGGAGATGGTGACCGACGAAGAGCGCGACTACATGTACAGGGTCTACGCAAGGGACCAGAGGGCGAGGCTCAACCTGGGCATAAGAAGGCGCCTGGCACCCCTCATCGGGAACGACCGCAGGAAGATGGAGCTCATGAACACGCTTCTTATGACCATGCCTGGAACGCCCATAATCTATTACGGCGACGAGATAGGCATGGGCGACAACTACTACCTCGGCGACCGCAACGGAGTCAGAACCCCCATGCAGTGGAGCCCCGACCGGAACGCCGGATTCTCCAGGGCCAACCCTCAGAAGCTCTACATGCCGGTCATAATCGACCCCGAGTATCACTACGAGGCATTGAACGTGGAGAACCAGCAGATGAGCAGCGCATCGCTCCTGTGGTGGATGAAGCGCACGCTGGCCATGAGGAACCGCTTCAAGGCCTTCGGCCGGGGCTCTCTGGAATTCATCGTGCCCGACAACCCCAAGGTGCTTTCCTTCATCCGCCAGTACGAGGACGAGACCATCCTGGTGGTGGTGAACATGTCGAGGTTCTCCCAGGTGGCCGAGCTCGACCTTTCGCGCTTCGCCGGCCTGGTGCCCGAGGACGTGTTCAGCTTCAACGAGTTCCCGGCTGTCAGGGAAGCGCCCTACATACTTACCCTCGGGCCGCACGCCTACTACATCTTCCAGATGAAACCGGCCAAAGAAGAGGTGCCTGCCGAGAAGAAAGAACTGCCCGAATTAAAGGTGAGCGGCAAATGGGACAAGGTGTTCGAGGGCCGAACCCTGGAGGGGCTCTTGAGGCGGGTTATGCCCGACTATCTGGCCGGGAGGCGTTGGTTCGGCGGTAAGGCGCGGAAGATTCGTAAAATATCGCTTGCCGAGGACATCCCCATACGCGAAGACGGCTCTTTCGCTCACCTCCTCTTCCTGGATGTCAGATATACCGAAGGGCCTTCGGAGACCTACGTCCTTCCGCTTTCGTTTGCACCCAGGGGAGGGATGGCAGGAGGCGAGGAGATAACCGCCGAGGGGGTCTCCGTCCGGCTGGATCTCGACTGGCTGACCGTGAAGGCCGCCAAGATCGTGGAGGACTATCCCCAGGCCGTGATCGCCTCCCTGGTCGTTGGCGGAGATGAAGGCATACTCTATGACAGCATGTACAGCCAAGCCTTCAGGGAAAACCTGCTCCAGCTGATTGCCCGAAGGAGGCGCCTCAGAGGCAGACAGGGGGACATAATCTTCCTGCCGGGCAGGAGGTTCAGGGGCATTATGGACAAGGGGCCGACGCCCTCTTCCCAGGTCCTCAAGGTGGAGCAGAGCAACACCTCGGCCGTTTACGAGGACAAGTTCTTCTTCAAACTCTACCGGAGGCTCGAGGAAGGGATGAACCCCGACCCCGAGATAACGAGGTTCCTCACCGACCGGGCCGGCTTCCCCAACATCGCCCCCTTCGCAGGCGCCGTCGAGTATCGCCGCAAGGGGTTTGAGACGAGCGTGATCGCCCTTCTGCAGGGCCTTGTCCCTAACGAGGGCGACGCTTGGAAATACACCCTGGACGCGGTGAGCAGATACTGCGAGCGCGTCCTCGCCCTAAAGCCGGAGGAAAGGGAGGCGCCCGAGGTTCCAGACTCCCTCCTGGGCCTCGATTTCTCGGCCATTCCGCACCAGCTCCAGGAACTCATCGGCGGCATGTACCCAGAGCTTGCGGCCCTGCTGGGGAGGCGTACGGGCGAGATGCACCTCGCCCTGGCGTCCGCCCCAGGCGACCCGGATTTCGGGCCAGAGCCCTTTTCCATGCTCTACCAGCGGTCGGTCTACCAATCCATGAGGAGCCTCACCAGGAGGGTGATGCTCGCCCTCGGAAAGGCTCAGAAGAGCATACCCGAAGGAACGAGCCAGGACGCAAAATCGATTCTCGGGGCAGAAAAGAAGATCCTGGGGCGCTTCGGCCGGATGCTCGAGAAGAAGTACTCGGCCACGAAGACCAGGATACACGGAGACTATCACCTGGGGCAGGTACTGTATACTGGCAAGGACTTCATAATCATAGACTTCGAGGGCGAGCCGGCGAGGGCGATGAGCGAGCGGAGGCTCAAGCGCTCGCCCCTTGTGGACGTGGCCGGAATGATAAGGTCTTTCCACTACGCCGCCTACGGGTCGCTTTTCATGCACGCCGCGGTGCGGGCGGAGGACGTTGCGGACCTCGAACCCTGGATGGAGCCGTGGTATCATTGGATAAGCGCCATGTTCCTCGATTCGTATCTTCGGACGGTCCAGGGCTCCCCCATCGTGCCCGACGACACCGCCGACCTGGAGTCCCTCCTTAACGCCTTCGTCCTCGAAAAGGCGGTGTACGAGCTGGGCTACGAGATGAACAACCGCCCCCAGTGGGTTGCAATTCCCATAAAAGGGATACAACATATTCTTAGAACTTCCAAATAAGGAGATTTTATGACTGAGAGCGTTATCCACGGGGTGAGCCTTCTGAGCGACTACGACATATACCTGTTCAAGGAGGGCAACCATTTCAGTCTGTACGAGAAGCTGGGCTCCCACGTTATCGAGTCCGAGGGCGTCAGGGGCACGTGCTTTGCCGTCTGGGCCCCCAACGCCGATAAGGTCACGGTCATGGGCGATTTCAACGGCTGGGACCGCCAAGCCCACCCGCTCGCGTCCCGGTGGGACGGCTCGGGCATCTGGGAAGGCTTCGTCCCCGGCGTGGGGCAAGGCGCCCTCTACAAGTACCATATACGGTCGAGGCACCGGGGCTACAAGGTGGACAAGGGCGACCCCTTCGCCTTCCGCTGGGAAACTCCCCCCAGCACCGCCTCGGTCGTATGGGACCTCAGCTACGACTGGAACGACTCCGAATGGGAGAAAGACCGCTCCCGTCATAACTCCCTCGACGCCCCCATGTCCATATACGAGGTCCACCTGGGCTCCTGGCAGCGCGTGCCGGGAGAGGACAACAGACACCTGAACTACAGGGAAATCGCCGACCGGCTCGCCAATTACGTCAAGGAGATGGGATTCACCCACGTCGAGTTCATGCCGGTCATGGAGCATCCGTTCTACGGCTCCTGGGGATACCAGACCACGGGACATTTCGCCCCCACCAGCCGCTACGGGAACCCGGAGGACTTCATGTTCCTCGTTGACAAGCTCCACCAGAGCGGCATAGGGGTGATACTGGACTGGGTGCCGTCGCACTTTCCCGACGACGAGCACGGGCCGGTCTACTTCGACGGCACATACCTGTTCGAGCACTCGGACCCCAAGAAGGGCTACCATCCAGAATGGCACAGCTACATTTACAATTATGGGAGGAACGAGGTACGCAACTTCCTCCTCTCAAGCGGAATGTTCTGGCTCAAGCGCTACCACGCGGACGGCCTGAGGGTGGACGCCGTGGCCTCGATGCTGTACCTCGACTACGGCAGGAAAGAGGGCGAATGGATACCCAACGAGTACGGGGGAAGGGAGAACATCGAGGCCATAAGCTTCCTCCGGAAGTTGAACGAGGCCGCGTACGAGAGGCATCCCGACGCGCATACCATAGCCGAGGAGTCCACTGCATGGCCGATGGTCTCGAGGCCGGTCTACGTGGGCGGCCTGGGCTTCGGGATGAAGTGGAACATGGGCTGGATGCACGACACCCTGAAGTACCTGTCCAACGACCCCGTCTTCAGGAAGTACCACCACAACCAGCTCACCTTCAGCATCTGGTACGCCTTCTACGAAAACTTCGTCCTGCCCCTTTCGCACGACGAGGTGGTCTACGGGAAGGGCTCTCTCCTTGGCAAAATGCCGGGCGACGACTGGCAGAAATTCGCCAACCTCCGGCTCCTCTACGGATACATGTACTGCCACCCCGGCAAGAAGCTCCTGTTCATGGGGGGGGAGTTCGGCCAGCGGCAGGAATGGTATCACGAGGAGGGCCTCCACTGGCACCTGCTCCATTACGAGCCCCATCAGGGAATAAAGAGGTGGGTGGAGGACCTGAACCGCCTGTTGAGGAGCGAGCCAGCACTCCACGAGCGGGACTTCGAAAACGGAGGTTTCGAGTGGGTGGACGCAACGGA
>JASFVA010000060.1:0-7871 GCA_050050055.1 Nitrospirota bacterium | reverse complement strand
GGGATAATGCCCGTCACGGACCTGGCGAAGATAAAGAAGTTCGCCTCCTTCTGCGGGGCGACCATACCGCCGGCGCTGGAGAAGGCGATGGCCCCCCTCCTCGACGAGCCCGAGGAGATGTCCAGGGTCGGGGTCGAGTTCTGCCTGAGGCAGTGCAGGGACCTCTTGGAAAACGGGGTGCGCTACCTTCACTTCTACACCCTCAACCAGGCCCCGGCGGTCAGGGCCGTCCTCGACTCCCTAAGAATATGACTTCCGCCGGCACCATAATCTTGGAGAATTGAGAGGGCCATGTCCCCATATGCGGCTTTGAACCTCAGGTCTTCCTATCTCGCTTTGGGGAATTCAGTCTTACTATGATTTCTTAGATTTTCTTTTCCTGGTCTTTGCATTTTTCTTTAGCGGAGCGAAAATAACTTTTCCTCCTTCCCCCTTCTTGTAAGTGAGAACAATATCAGCGGCAACCGACCCCATTTCAACACGAGCCGTTGCCGCATCAATAAAATCCTCTTTTTTTGATTTATCCCCATAGGTATATAAAGTAAAAGGCACCATTTTTCTTTCGACCTGATATTCTACATCAGCCCTAATCTTTCTTATTGGCAACAGTTTTCCACTCCTGTTTTCTCTCACTATGAGACCCTTCATGTTAAACATCAATTTTCTATCTTCATGCGTCTCATCATCTCCAATCGGGCTTTGATCCATTATTTGCTTTATACGCCAGTGGATCAACTTTCTTAAATCCTCTTTTGATAATTCTCGCCCGTTTATATTCAGCACTGTGCAGTTTTTAAAATCAATGCCGCCTTCTGTAAACAAGGTGATAATTATGTCAATAATATGCCTTTGTGCTACCTCAATTCCAGGCGCCAATAACCAATCTAAAGTGACAGCCTTGTCAAGGTTGAGACACCTTATGCCCTTCGCCGCTGCCTTCTTGAGGGCAGGCTCGGTAAATCCTTTTGGAGATACAATTATCCCTTGGTTAATTCCTGTATCACGACACTTAGTGGAAAAAGCTTCCACTTGTCCACTACCTACTTTTGTCGCTCTGTCGCGACATTCGATAGCGATTTTGAATTCATGGTGCTGCTGCCTTATAGTAAGAACCACATCATGCTCTCGCAGGTTTCCCGAAACCTTATCTCGAAGTCTTATGGGAGATTCTACAGTTACATCCTCTTTGTCAGCGACAGCTGTTTCGATGAGGTAGATTAAATGTTCTAATGATTTTCCAGGTTTCATGGTGTAACGCTATGGGGCATTTATCATGTCTGGTCGGTATAAGGGCCCTTTTCTTTTCTCCGTCTTCTTACAGACCCCAGATTATCAAGTGATGTCGTTGTAGAATATATTCGCCCGCAAAATCTGTCAAACGATTCCCCCTTGCGTCGAACCCTTGAAGACAAAGCTGGTGCGAGAGGGGGGATTCGAACCCCCACGGGTTGCCCCACTGGATCCTAAGTCCAGCGCGTCTGCCTGGTTCCGCCACTCTCGCTAACTGATTTTAAAGCATTTTTCGGGGTTTCCGCAAGTGCGGCCTGCCCGGGCGAAGCAGAATCGCCTCAGACGTCGAGAACTTAGTCGATGAAACATTCAGCGCATCGCCGGGGAGCGGGACTTATGGTGGGGGAGGATCATGCACCGCCCCCGGGGCCATCGATCAGCTTCTGATAGATATGGACGTCCAGCCAGCGGCCGAATTTGCGGCCCACCTCGCTCATGGTCCCTACGTAGGAGAAGCCCGCGTTTTCTTGCATCCTCCGGCTGGCCTCGTTGCCCTCGGCGACTCTGGAGATGACGGCGTGGTGGCCCAGCTCCGCGGCCAGGCGAAGTAGCTCGGCCATGAGCCCCCTGCCGTGGCCCCTCCCTTTGAACCGCGGGTGGACGAAAACGGAAATCTCGACGGCGTGGGCATAGGCCCCGTGCGGCGCCCACCGGCTCAGGGACGCCCATCCGCAGACCTCCCCATCATCCTCCGCCACTATTATGGGGTGCCTGTCGTCGCGGCCCTCGAACCACTTAAGGCTTTCGTCGAGGCTCCGGGGCTCAAGGTCGAAGGCCGAGACGGTCCTCTCCACATAATGGTTGTATATGGAGAGTATGGCAGGATGGTCCCTGGGTTCAGCCCTGCGTATCATCCTTCTCGAGGCGGACCCTTAACGGAAGGGTTATCCTAGTGCCGCCGGCTGCCCAGGTGCGGGGGAGTTTATCGAAAAGCCCGGCCGGGGCATGTTTATTATTCTTCCGCCAGAAGCTCCCGGGTATGCTCCGCCCCCTCGAAATCGTCCGCGATGCTCAGGGCCTTCTCGAGATGCTCCCTCCCCTTGCCTTCCTTTCCCGCCGCCAGCTGGACTGCGCCCAGATGATAGAGCACGATGGGGTTGCCGGGCAATAGGGACTTGGCCTTCTCAAGCGCCTTGAGGGCCTCTGCGTATTTCCCTTCCTTGAACATTACCCAGCCGTAGGAGTCCAGGACTTTGCCGTTTTGTGGCGCCAGGTCAAAGGCCCTCTGGGCCAGGGTCATGGCCTCGTCCGCCTGGCCGGCCTCATGGAGAAGCGGCGCTAGCCCGCTCATGGCCAGGTAATTGTCGGGCCGCTCGCCCAAGAGCCTCCGGAAGTGCCTTATCTGCGCGTCGCGGCAGAACGGACGCTGCTCCGGCACATTGCCGGCGAAGATCAGATCCATGTGATACATCACATTGCCGTTTTCGGGTGCGATGCAGTAGGCGTTGAACAGGTCGCTCTGGGAGCGGAAAAACTTGAGATTGGCCAACCGCTGTGCCACGGCCGCCTCTCTGCGGATATCGGCGACAAGTTTGCGCCCCGCATTCCTGAGGTATGGGACGATGCTCGCTTGGTAAGCGGGCAGCTGCATCTTCGGCGGCAAGGGCTGGACGGCGGCTTGCATGGCGATGTAGTGCCTGTCGTCTATATTGATCCTGGTCTCGCCGTCGATCATCCTCTCCATCGCAGGTCCGTCCAGCCAGAAGAAACCGGCTATGCGGGCAACCGTGTCTATCTCGTAGTGTTTGGCTCGGAACCACTCGGGCAGCCTGTCGAGCTTCTCCTGCAGTCCCTGTGCGTCGAGGGAGAAAGGATTGGGCGTGGCCAGGAGGAATGCCTGGTCGGAGCCGTAGATGTACCAGAAAGTCGAGTTGGGGAAAACGCTCCGAAAAGTATTCAGGTGTATCCTGAAAAGCTTTCCCCGCATATCTCTGGAAACCGGAACCCATTGCGCGAATATTCCGCCGGGACGGAGATGTCCCCTGACTTGCTCGTAGAAATTCTTTGTGTAGAGTATCCAGCTGTCGTAGGCGCGCGGGTGGGTGGAATCGCTTATTATCAGGTCGTACTTCTTGTTGCTCGTTACCAGGTAGTTTCGGCCGTCGTCGTTGTGGAAATGGAAGCGTGGCTTGTGAAAGACGTCCCCGTTGACCTCGGTGAAGAGGTCGTTTATGCCCTCCACGTCCGGGTTGAGGTCCACGACGTCGAGAGAGGCGACCTCGTCGGAAGCCAGGACGGAGCCCGCCGTGATACCCGCCCCAAAGGCTATCACCAGGGCGTCCTTGGGTCCGTCGGACTCGTGCATCAGCACCGGGAATATCCCGAGGAGCTTGAACAGCTGGGTATGCCAGAAGCGCGTGGAGGCCTCCTCGATGCCGTTAAGGTACATGTCGCGGTAAGTGCCCCTCTTAGGGTCGACTTGGTCGAGGACGGAAACCGTCGCGGCACGTCCCTCGTAGGTATATATGACGTCCACCGACTTTGCGAGTTTCGATTCCGCGATCTTCCCCGCGTAAAGGTCCATCAGCCTGGGGGGGAAGACGACAAGAACGACAGCCAGCGAAACGACGCTGACGGCGGCGACGGTCCGCCGCATGAGATTTACGGCCGGATAGAGCAGGTTGAAGACGCCCACGGCGGCGCATATCAGCGCCAGTATGATGATAACGCCCTGGGTCCCGATGTGCGGAACGAGAAAATGGTTCGCCAAACCGGCTCCCAGGAGCCCCCCGGCTGTATTGAGGGCATAGAGGGTGGCCGCTTCCTTCGTCGCCTCCCCGCGGCCCTCCGGCTGGAGCATCCTGATCGCAATGGGCAGCAGAGACCCGATCAAAATCGTAGGAGCCATGATTATCAGAAGCACAGGCAAAGGATTGATGGGAGTTGCTTGGACGAACTGGACGAAATGGTCGGCGCCGATTATCAAGTCTGAAAGCAGGATGTAAGGCGTAAGAAATACTGCGGCCCCTGCCCCGAGAGCGATGATGCCGAAGAGGCTGTCGGCCCTGCCCGTCTTTCGCCGCAGCACGCCGTAGAGCCAGGTCCCCGTGATGGCGCTTATCCCGATTCCAAGGAGAAAGGCCGCCAGCACCAGCGGGAAGACCCTTATCGTGTTGCCGAGGTAAAGGATGATCAGCCTCGTAAGGAGCACCTCGTATGCAAGCGAGACGAACCCTATCCCGAAAGTAGCGATGGCCAGAAAACGCCACAAGCCTACATCCAGGACCCCGGCGGCGGCCCTCTCGGGCTGTGGTTCCGGGGCGGCCTCGCGGTAGATGCCCTTCAGGGCCCTGCTGCCCAACAGGGCCGACAGCGCCGCAAGCATGTAGAGGCCGAAGGCTACGCCCAGGGTGGTCCGGACCCCGAACTCCAGCAGGAGTATCCATCCCGCCACGTAGGTGCCCAGGGCGGCGCCCAGCGTGTTGACGCTGTAAAGGTATCCGGTGCGCGCGGTCCTCCTGAACGGAGAATCCGGCGCCGCGCCCGCTATCATCGCAGGGAACGTAGCCCCCATCAGGGCCGCGGGCAGGAAGAGCGCGCCCATGCTGACAATAATGCGCGTCATGGTGATGATGTTCCTGTTGTCCACGCTCCCGGCCAAGGAATTGAAGACTCCGGCAAGAAGGTCGAACAATAACGGGGACGCCAGAACGTATATACCGACAGAAACCTCCAGAATGATATAAGGCAAGAGGGAGACGCGGCGCTTGGAGAGGACCTTTCCCCCGACATAGCTTCCGAAGCCGAGGCCCCCCATGAAGACCACTATGATCATGGCGGCGGCGCTGAGCGAGTTGCCGACCACCACGATGAGCATCCGGTTCCACGTGACCTCCGCGATGAGACAGCTGGCGCCGGAGGCAAAAAAGGCGAAATATACGGAGACGAGAAAAATGGATGAACGCAGTTTAGAGGTCATGGCTCATCCCCCCCGAGCACATTGAAACGCACACATGGTCCAAGTAGGCCCGGGCTTCATAAATACGGCGACCCTTTCTCCTCGTCGGAGATTGGGCCGAGGGCACAGAGGTATCGAAACATTCTCTCTCAACACAGTAGCCGATGATCGGAAACACCCCTCAATAAATGGTTATTTAGTATACCAAAAAAACCGCTCGGCAGTCACCGGCGTGATGTCTCCGGGCACGCCCCTCAAAGGCGATAACCCCGGATGGGATTGGGCAGTTCGATACTCCGGGTGTTACTGGATGAGAGAATCGGTCATATGACCATCCACTACGGTGATTTCGCCAATTCCGCAAGCCGGGAGGAGACACCTTTCATTCAGAGCCCGGCTATCGGCGGACCCGGAACGGTCACTTGTCATTGAGACGAAACTCAGTTTACGGCTCGAAGGAAGGCAGCTTGAGAAAGCGCCGGGGCCTTTCTGACCGTAGCCGTAAAAGGAAGGCTGCTTGAGAAGCCCCTCGTCCTTTTCAACGCAGGGCGGCCGCTTTAGGCTTGCGCCCATCAATAGCCCATCTGCCTCAGCCTGTAGAGCCTCTCCGCCGACTGGCTGGGGAACCGCTCGTAGATGGCCCTGGCCTCTTCGAATCTTCCTAGGTTAAAGAGGGCATCGGCCTTCGTTATGTTACGGATGGGATCCCGGGGATTGAAAGAAAGAAGTATGTTCGCGGTCCTTATGATCTCGTGGAAGACTAACCTCTTGTCCTTGTCGTATTTTTCGATTAAGGCCCTGTTGGCCGGCACGTTCTTTATGAACAGGACGCTGTTTATGTCTCTATAGATGAGCCTCCACTGGTCGTCGAAGGCCAGGGTGACGGCAAGGGGGATGATGCGGCCCGTTTCTCTCCAGACAACGGGGATCATGATGGTGTTTACGTTGTAGGCCTCCAGCATGAAGCGCCAGTTGGATTCAGTTTTAAGAATGGAATCGGCCTGTTCGTTGACCGGATTGTGGAGGGCCCTGCCGTCGACAAAGACCTGGTAGTCGGGATAGAGGCTCCATATCAGGAACCCGCCCCAGGTGTAGTAATTGTATATGGGCCCTTCCGGTTTGGTAGCCTTCACGAATGTGACAAGCCCCGATGGATAGAAAGGCGACACCCACCGGGGGGTGATGCCGGGTTTAAAGCTCATGGGCTGCCGCCGATACTCGTAGGCGAAAAAGCCCAGGGAGACTGCCACCAGAGACGCCACAACACCCCTGAGAAGCACTTTGTACCGCAGCTCCGGAAGCCTGAACTCCAGCAGGCTCTTCCCCACATAGAAGGGAAGCACCGTCAGAGCGAACATCAGGCCCCTTATATAATAATTCGAAAAGAACACGAAGAAGCTCACCACCATGAGCTCGGTTACATCGACCGACCGCCTTATCCAGTATTTGGCCAAAAGCACCAGGTACACCAGCCCTGTAAATACCCAGTAAGACAAAAGCCATTTATAGCCGAGGTTCTCGTAGAAATGCATGAGGGGCCTGTACTCGAGCACTGTCTTGCCCACCCACTGGCCGGCCCCCCCTCCCGCGCCCGGGGCCCCCAGGAACCCGCTGAGGAATTTCATGATCAAGCCCGAAAGATAGTTGAAGAAGAGATGGTACCCGTTGGGATTGAGAAACGAAGCAGCGATGGCCGCGAGGCACACGATAAAGAAGGCGGGGCGGAGGCCCTTGTCCCTCGACCCCCTTAGGAGATGGAACCCAGACCTAAACGCCTCTCCGGCCAGAAATATCATGATGGTGACATTGCCCACTATGAAGCCGGCATGGATGTTGGCCCACAGCGCCATCGTGAGGGGTATCAGCCAGTAGGAAAAGTCGAAGGACCTACCGCCTTCCTTTCCCGTCTTGGACCTCAACCTCTCAAGGAGGATGACCAGGACCAGGGCCAGGGTAAAGGAAAAACCCTGGGGCCTCTCGAAGGTATAGTAGAGTTTCTCGCTCAATAGAAGGGTTGGGAAGACCACGACCGCCAGGGCCGTCCAGGGCCCCGCCCTTCTCGCATAGAGCCAGGAGAAAAGGACGAGCATGGGCAGGAGGATGAGGAAATTCCGGAGCACGCCCACCCCCGTGAGGCCGGCGAGCCTGTATGGCGTGTAAAGGAGCACCTGGCCGAGCCACTGGGCCCTCATCCCCCTCTTCTTCGCTTCGTCCAGAGGCCTCGGCGTGGTGTAGGCGAAGGGGTCTTCGTCGGGGACTTCCCAGTTATTTACGACGTATTCCCCGGTCTTCAGGTGCCACCACAGGTCGGGGTCCTCGAAGGGATAGCTCATGTTCACCCCGAAAATATAAGCGAAGAATAGCAGCGCTAATGTCAGCGCGCCTATCTTGATAATTAATTTTCTCTTGGCCTCTAAGTCTGCCACGGGCGCATCCATCCTCCAGTCATCGTCTCCCCTGGTACCTTCCACCCGTACCCTCAACCGCCCTTTGCGGAATGCATATTAAAAGCAGGCGTCCCCTGCCTCTCAGACCAGGGGAGTGCGAGGTTAGTAGACATCGGGTAATATGCTGCCACTTTCCTCTTACGGGTCCGCCCCGGCCACCGGGGTGTTGTGATGGCAGGAAGTCTGGCAGTTCTGTGTTTCGTAGCCGAAGGGGGCCGCCGCCTTCCTGAAGCCCA
>JASFVA010000059.1:0-7960 GCA_050050055.1 Nitrospirota bacterium | reverse complement strand
AGAGCTCGTCCTTGAGCCCCCACTGGGCCTGGACCATCTCCTTCCTGGGGAAGGGGTTGTCCTCGGGCGTGACGTTGCACACCACGGTGCAGGTGGCGCACTGGTAGCACTTCTTAAGCGACTCGCCGCCCGAGGCCACGACCTCCTTTACGAATTGAAGGTCGGGCTGGATTATCTTCTCGACCTTTTCGGCCTTCTCGGCCGCCTCGGCCTTTTCAGCGGTTTCAACAGTCTCGGTGTCGGTCATTCCCATGCCTCCTGTAAACTTTTAGAAGCCCTTGAACGGATTCGGGCCAAACTCGTCTTCTATCTTCTGCACGAACCCCTGGATCATCTCGGGGATCTTGTCGTACTCGTTTATGGCCACCTGCATCATCTGGCACCTCTCGGACTCCAGCTGCAGCCTGTCCAGCGTCTCCTGCACCTTCTCGAAGCGGTAGTTGGCGAGCTCGGAGCCCTTGACGAAGTGGCACTGGTAGTTCTCGCCGAACTTGCAGCCCAGGAGCAGGAGGCCGTCCACGCCCTTGGAGAATGTGTCGGCCACCCAGACGAGGTTCGTGGAACCCAGACACCTGACGGGCACTATCCTTACCGAGGGATGGATCTTCTTGCCGTTAAAGGCCGCCGTGTCGATGGCCGGGTAGGCGTCGTTCTCGCAGGCCAGGACCACTATCCTGAGGCCCTCGTCGGGGACCTCTATGCGCTTGAGCATGGAGCCCACGATGTCCACGCTGTAGTCCTTGAAGTTCACTATCCTCTCGGGACAGGCCCCCATGCAGGTGCCGCAACGGCGGCAGCGGTTTATCTTGAAGAAGGGGGTGCCCTTCGCGTCCTCGTCGATGGCGCCGAAGGGGCACTCATCGGTGCAGCGCTTGCAGGAGGTGCACCTCTGCATGAAGGGGTCGGGGAAAGTGACGTCCCAGGCCCTGGGGTGCACGGCCATGCCCTGGGCCACGTGCTCCACGCACTGTATGGCCTTGAGGGCCGCGCCGGCGGCGTCGTTTGCCGCGTCGGCCATGGTCATGGCCTGCCGGACCATTCCGGCCGCGTATATGCCCGTCCGCCTGGTCTCGTACTGGAAGCAGATGAAGTTCGAGTCGGCGAAGCCGTGGGCCCCCTCGAGGCTCGGGAGCTCGGGGCCCTGCCTGTAGGTCAGGCCCAGGATGCGGTCGGGCGCGGGGTTGGCCTCCATGAAGGCCTTCTTGGCGTCGTCGCCCTTGGCGGCCTCGGCCACCAGCTGGTCGTGGTACTGCTGGGCCTCCTTCATGCCCGGCACTACGCCCACGGCCAGGACGACCATGTCGGCCTCCACCCGGATCTTCTCTCCCAGGAGGGTGTCCTCGGCCTCGACGTAGAGGTTCCCGCCGGGGGCCTCGCTGATTCCCTTGACCTCGGCCTTGGTGAGCATGACGCCGGGGTCGTTCTGCATGTTCTTGTAGAATATCTCCGTCTGCCCCGGGGTCCTGATGTCCTTATAGAAGATATATGCCGAGGCGTCGCCGCTGGACTCCCTCACGTACTTGGCCTGCTTGAGCGACGTGGCGCAGCAGAAGGAGGAGCAGTAGGGAAGGTGCTCGGGGTCCCTGGAGCCCGCGCACTGTATGAAGGCCACCCTCTTGGGCTCCCTGCCGTCGGAGGGCCTGGTTATCTTGCCCTTCTTGGCGATCTCCTCGAACTCGATGCTCGAAACCACGTTGGGCTTTCCGTAGCCCAGGTGGGTGAGGTTCGAGGCGTCGTAGGGCTTCCACCCCGCGGCCACCACGAAGGCGCCCACCCTGAGGGTCTCGCCGGTGCCGCCCGCGAGGGTGACGTCGAAGAGGCCGGGCTGCCCGTCGGTCTTCTCTATCGAGGTGCCGGTGTAGACCTTTATCCTGTCGTGGGCCTTCACCTCTTCCATCTTCTTGAAGACGGCAGGCTCCTCGAGCTTCTCGTAGGGGTATTCGATGGGGGTCTGCTTGTGGAGCTTCGCGCCGTAGCCCCCCAGCTCGGCCTCCTTCTCGACGAGCACCACGTCGTATCCGGCGTCGGCCGCCTCCAGCGCCGCCGTGAGGCCCGCCATTCCGCCGCCCACCACCATGATGGTCTTCGAGAGGTCCTCCAGGATGTTGGCCTCCGGGAGGTCGCCCTTCTGGACCCTGGTGACGCCCATGGTGACGTAGTCCGTGGCTATCATCTGCGGGTGATAC
Source organism: Nitrospirota bacterium (assembly GCA_050050055.1). Classification (GTDB taxonomy): domain Bacteria; phylum Nitrospirota; class Thermodesulfovibrionia; order Thermodesulfovibrionales; family JdFR-86; genus JARRNG01. The sequence continues at coordinate 5,774 of JASFVA010000059.1, read as the reverse complement.
TCCTCCTCGGTCTCCTCCGTGGGGGCGGGCTGGCTCCAGGCGCAGAGCTCCCTGATGTTCACCCTCTCGGTGATGCAGCCGGGGAAATCGAACTCCTCGTACTTCACCCTGGGGGAGCACGCCGCTATGGTGAGGGCGTTCACGCCCTCGCCGACGTCCTTCTTTATCGCCTCGATGCCCTCGGGGCTGCAGGCTACGTCGAGTATCTTGAAACTGTCCGCCGGGGCCTTGCTGTTGCTGGCCGCCTCGGAGGCGACCTTCTCCACATCGAGGATATCCCCTATGCCGCAGCCCTTGCATATATATACGCCGTAGTTCTTTTCCATCGTCTACCTCCTCACCAGGGTCTGAATGCTCTTGATCGCGGAGCCCGTGGCATCCTGGACCGAGCGCTGGACGTCGACGGGGCTCTTCACGGTCCCGACGGCGCTCATGCCGCCCTTGAGAGACGAGGGCTGCACGAAGCCGTCCGGCGTGTAGGCCATGCCCGGCACCGGGGCCGCCTTGCCCGAAGGCTGCATGCCCGCCGCGAGGACGACCATGTCGAAGGTCTTCTTCTCCTTCTTCCCGCGGAGCACGTCCTCGTACTCGACCGTGACGTCGCCGGTGGAAGCGTCCTCGGTGACGCCCGCGACCTTGCCCTTCGTAAGGGTAACCTTCTCGTCGTCCCGGACGTTCCAGTAGAACTGCTCGTAGCGACCGGGGGTCCTTATGTCTATATAGAAGATCTCGACTTCCACTTCCTCGTCCTGCTCCCTGAGATAGGTGGCCTGCTTGAGGGAGGCCATGCAGCAGATGTAGGAGCAGTAGGCCAGGTGGTTTTCGTCGCGGGAGCCCGCGCACTGCACGAAGGCGACCTTCTTGGGCTCCTTGCCGTCCGAGGGCCTCTGGATTCTGCCGCCCGTGGGCCCGTTGGGCGCGGCGAGCCGCTCCATCTGCATGTTGGTGACGGCGTTCCTGGCCTGGCCGCCGCCCAGGGTGTCCACCTTCGAGGTGTCGTAGAGTTCCCAGCCCGTGGCGTTTATGACCGAGCCCACCTTGAGGTTCAGGGTCTCTTCCTTCATGTCCAGGTCCACGGCGTCGTACTTGCAGGCGTCCTTGCAGGCCTGGCCGCAGTCCTTTGCGCAGTGGCCCATGTCTATGACGTACCGGAACGGGAGGGCCTGGTTGAAGGGAAGGTAGGCCGCCTTGGTATTGTCCATGCCGAAGTTGAAGTCGTTGGGCCTCTCGGACGGGCAGGCCTGGGCGCAGGCGTCGCAGGCCACGCACCTGTCGTTCACGTGCCTGGGCCTGACCTTGACGGCCACGTCGAAGCTGCCTTCCGAGCCCGAGATGCCGGCCACCTCGGCCATGGTATGGACGTGGACCCTCGGGTTCTCCTTTATGCGCCTGAAGTTGAGTTCAAGGCCACAAACCGGAGGGCAGAGCTTCGGGAAATACTTGTTAAGCTGGGCCACCCTGCCGCCGAGATAGGGGTTCTTCTCGACGAGGTGGACCTCGTAGCCGGCCTCGGCCGCCTCGACGGCGGCGGTAAGCCCGCTTATCCCTCCTCCTATGACTAATACACTTTGCTCGGCCATCAAAACCTCCATGTGCTATTGGGTTAAGGCTGTCGCCGGCGGTGCTCTCCCGGGGACGGCTGCAGCCCTAACCCAACCGCTTCCTTGAGCCTATAGTTTGAAGGCCGGGGCCTTGCGGCCCCGGCCTTCGTGAAGAGTTTCCTTAGTCGGAAACCAGCTGGACGTAGTCTTTCTTGAAGCAGTTCCACTCGCCGGTCTTGGGGTCGTACTTGGAGTTGACGAAGCACTTCCAGTTGTTGTCGTCGATCGACAGGAAGTCGCCCCTGTAGTAGTAGCCCGGATACCTCGACTCCTCCCTGAAGAGGATGTGCTTGGCGTGCGCCTCGAGGGACCAGATCCGGTGGTAGTTCTCCCAGGCCCTCATGAGCTCGTGGAGGTTGGCCGCGCCGCTCTTTTCGGCGTCTTCCTTGAGCATCTGGAGCTGCCTGAGGCCCTCTTCGAGCATGGGCTTGGAGGTCATGTACCAGGTGCTGATGCCGCCGAAGTACTCGTCTCCGATCTTCTGGAGCCTGGCCTGGAGCATCTTGGGCTTGATGTAGTTGGGGTTGACGTCCGGAGCCGTCGAGTAGGTCTTGTACTTCTCGTAGAGCTCGAAGGGCAGGTAGAGTTCGCCCGCCAGCTCGTCGGCCGACTTGGTGATCGTGGGCTTGAAGTCCGGGTTGTCCAGGACGAAGGCCACGGCCGACTTGGCCGTGATCCTGCCCTCGGCGTGGGAGCCGCTGGAGAACTTGTGGCCCGAGGCGCCGCAGATGTCGCCCATCATGAACAGGCCCGTGACGGTGGACATCCTGTTGTAGCCCCAGTTCCACTCGGCGGGGGCGCCCAGGTCGTCGGGACCGCTAACCCAGAAGCCCGCGCAGCCGGCGTGGGAGCCGAGGAGGTAGGGCTCGGTGGGCATGATCTCCGAGGGCTTCTGGTCGGGCTCGATGTCCTGGCCTGCCCAGACGCCTGCCTGGCCGATGCACATGTCGAGGAAGTCCTCCCAGGCCTCGGCCTCGAGGTGCTTGATCTGCTTCTTGTCCATGGTCTTGGCGAGCTCGGCCATGGCGTTGTCCGTCCTCATGAGGATGGGGCCCTTTCCGGCCTTCATGTCCATCATCATCATGTGGTTACGGATGGCCGTTCCGAGCTTCTCGGCGTAGGGGCTGTAGAGCTTCTTGGTCTCCTCGAGGTTCGTGGCGCAGTAGTCCTCGCCGAAGGAGTTGGTGGCCTTGGCCTTGAAGAACAGGAACCAAGCGCCCACCGGCCCGTAGCCGTCCTTGAACCTGGCCGGGACGAACCTGTTCTCCATCAGGGTGAGCTCGGCGCCCACCTGGATGCCCAGGGCGTAGCCGGAGCCGGAGTTCCAGACCGGGTACCAAGCGCGGCCCTGGCCCTCCGCCACGGAGCGGGGCCTGAAGACGTTGACGGCGCCGCCGCAGCCCGAGAGGATGGCGTTGGCCTTGAAGACGTAGACCTTGTTCTCCCTGACGCTGAAGCCCACGGCAGCGGCGATCCTGTTGTCGTCCTTCTCGTCGAGGAGGTACTTCACGATGAAGACCCTCTCGTAGATGTTGTCGAGCCCCAGGGCCGCCTTGGCGGCCTCGGCCACGATGACCTTGTAGGACTCGCCGTTGATCATTATCTGCCACTTGCCGGACCTGACGGGAGTGCCTCCGTCACGGAGCTTCGGGAGGCCCTGGGCGCCGTCGGCGCTGTGGCCCTGGTCGTCCTTCTTCCAGATGGGGAGGCCCCAGTCCTCGAACTCCATCACGGAGTCGTCGACGTGGCGGCCGAGGTCGTAGACGAGGTCTTCCCTGGTGATGCCCATGAGGTCGTTCCTGACGTACTTGACGTAGTCGGCGGGGTCGTTCTCTCCCATGTAGGTGTTGATGGCCGAAAGGCCCATGGCCACGGCGCCGGAGCGGTCCATGGCGGCCTTGTCCACGAGGGTTATCTTGATGTCGCCCTTGCCGGCGGCCTTGGCCGCGTCTCTCCACCTAACGGACTCGAAAGCAGCGCCGCAGGCTGACATGCCGCCGCCGACTATGAGGATATCGGTATCGACCTCAACGACCTCGGGCTTTTCGCAGTAAGAAAATGTACAGGTTTCTTTCTCCATTATCCTTCCTCCTTATTTAATAGTCGGCATTGCCTTGCCAGCACCCTGGTGGGTGAAGTAGCCGGGCTTCTTGAGTCCGTCGAGGTTGGCCTCGGGCTTGCCCTCGTAAGGCTGGACCGAGCCCTCCGGGGTTGTCCTGATGGGGAACTTGAACCTCTTGAGTTTCCCGTTGCGGAACTTGACGGTCCACATGATGGAGTCCGTGCCCCTCATGGGGATGACGTTGCCGCCCAGGGGAACGAAGTCCGCGTAGCCCCTGACCTCGATGGCCTGCTGCGGGCAGATCTTCACGCAGTTGTAGCACTCCCAGCACTGCTCCGGCTCCTGGTTGTAGGCCTTCATGCTATCCCTGTTGAGGGTCATGAGGTCGTTGGGGCAGATGTACTGGCAGGCGGTCTTGTCCTGCGCCTTGCAGCCGTCGCATTTCTCTGTGATAACAAAACTCGGCATTTCCTAACCTCCTTTGAAATTATTACGTTTCCTGAACAGACTCTAAAATCCTTTTGGTCTGGTCACCTCCTCCCGCGTTACGCGCCTTCAGAGTATTTATGGGTCTTTATCTCGACCTTCTCGGTCAGTCCCTCGTAGTACGCCCTGAGTATCTTGAGCACCTCGGGCCTCGAGAAGTGGTCCGGCACATCCTCGCCCTCGCTGAGCATCTTCCTGAGCTTCGTGCCGCTCAGGATGAGCCTGTCCTCCTTGCTGTGGGGGCAGGTCTTCATCGAGGCCATGCCGTCGCACTTGGTGCAATAGAACGTCCAGTCGATCTTGAGCGGCTTGGTCTCGAGGGCCCCGGCGGGTATCTCGTCGAATATGTGGTGGGCGTCGAAAGGCCCGTAGTAGTCGCCCACTCCGGCGTGGTCGCGGCCCACTATGAGGTGGCTGCACCCGTAGTTCTGTCTGAACACCGCGTGCAGGAGCGCCTCCCTGGGCCCGGCGTACCTCATGTCGAGGGGGTAGCCCCCGACGGTGATGGTGTCCTTGACGTAGTATTTCTCTATGAGGGTGTCGATGGCCTTCTGCCTGGTGTCGGCGGGAATGTCGCCGGGCTTGAGCTTGCCCAGGAGCATGTGGATGAAGGTGCCGTCGCAGATCTCGATGGCTATCTTGGTGAGGTACTCGTGGGAGCGGTGCATGGGGTTGCGGGTCTGGAAGGCCGCCACGGTGGACCAGCCCTTTTCCTCGAACATCCTCCTGGTCTCGGCGGGCCTGAGGTAAATGCCCTTGTAGGCCGTGGGGAAGCCGCCCTCGCCGAGGACCTTGACCGGGCCGGCGAGGTTGACCTCCTCCTGGTTCATGACCATGGCCACGCCGGGGTGCTCGGTGTCGGTGGTCTTGTAGACCTGCTCGCACTCGTACTTCTTGTCGATCTTGTACTTCTCGGTCACCTTCATGGTGGCCATGACCTCGCCCGATTCCTCGGAGACCAGGGCTATCTCCTCGCCGTCCTTGATGCTCTCGGCCTGGCCCTCGGTCGTGGAGACCGTGATGGGGATGGGCCAGAAAGTGCCGTCGGCCATCTTGTACTCGGCGCAGACGCCCTTCCAGTCCGCCTGGCCCATGAAGCCGGTCAGGGGAGTGAAGCCCCCGATGCCCAGCATTATGAGGTCGCCCACCTCCCTGGAGGTTATCCTCACCTGCGTGAGGCCCTTGGCCTTCTTCTTCTCCTCCTCGAGCGCCGCGCCCGAAAGCAGAAGGGGCTTGAGTTTCTTTTCTTTTCCGTGTGGATTTACAAGAGCCATCTCACTTCCTCCTTGACATCCTTGATTTATTCTTCCGCAATCTATCCGATGGCAGCGCAGAGCTTGTCGAATATCTCGTCGATGCTGCCGGTGCCTTCTATGTTCTTCAAGATCCCCTTGCCGCCGTAATAATTTATGAGCGGGGCGGTCTGGGCGTTGTAGACCTCGAGCCTCTTCTTGATGGTCTCTTCCCTGTCGTCGTCGCGCTGGTAAAGCTCGCCGCCGCACTTGTCGCAGACCCCCTCCTTGGCGGGGGGGTTGAAATAGACGTTGTACATCTGGCCGCAGCCCTTGCAGGTGCGCCTGCCCGTCAGCCTCTTCATGAGGTCGGCCTCGGGCACATCCACGCTT
>JASFVA010000058.1:0-8053 GCA_050050055.1 Nitrospirota bacterium | reverse complement strand
TGTTGTGGATGTCGTCTGTCCTCCCAAGGGGGACGTATGGCATGACGGCGCGTGGTTCCAAAAACGTGGCCCTCCGTGAAGGTATATTCGAGCGCGACGACGACTCGCCATGTAAGGTATCAAGCGCGGGGCATAAAATCAAGGGTCCGTGGGGGGAGAGCGCCAGGCGAGGGCGTCGCAAACGGAGTTCCCGCCGGAAGGGGTCGGACGGCGGCAGCGGCGCTGCCGCCGTCCTCGGGGGGAAGTGAATGGCGCCTTTATTTCATGATTCAGCCGGCCTCAGAAGCTCACGGAGCCTTTCGCCCTGGTGGTCAGGTCGATTAGGCTCATGGCCCCGGCCACCTCGACGCCCTCGACCAGGTCTTCGGGCCTGATCCGCTTGTTGGACATCGTCTGCGAGCAGCACTGTATCGTCACGCCCAGTAGGCGGGCTTCATCGAGCCTCTGGGCGACGGTCGGCACGCCCGGCTTTACGGCCTCCCTTTTCTCCGGGGCCCCCTTGACCATGGCCTCCACGGCGTCCTGGATGCAGTAGAGAACGGTCCTGAGGTTCGCCGAGGCCGCCAGGGAGGCGAACATCAGGGCGGAGCGCAGGCGCTGGACGTTGTCGAAGCCCGAGGCGCAGAGCACCACGTAGAGATTCCGGGTGTCCTTCTCCTCGGCCCCGACGCTTTTTATGCCAGGCGCCTCCCGCACTAAAGGACCTCCAGCTTGGCTTCGAGCTTGACAGGGCGCGAAAGGGTCACTCCGACGGGCGACGTGGCGTTGACGTTCTTGTGAAGCGTCTCGAGGGCGGACCTGTCGGCGTTGGCCTTTATCTTTACGGTGGCGGTAATGTTCTTGAAGCCCGGGAGCTTGTCCATCTTCAGCTCCTCGGGGGCCTCCAGGCCGAGGAAGCCGGGAAGGTCTATCTCTCCCTCCAGGTCAATGTCGAGTTTTTCGATGTTGATTCCCATGACGGCGGCGTTCATGGCGTAGCCGATGGTCAGGCACGCCCCGTAGGCCTGGAGGACCATCTCCACGGGGTTTGCGGCCGTGTCCGTGCCGCAGAGCATTTCGGGCTCGTCGGCCAGGAGTGAGAACTCCCTGGAGCAGGTATACACCCTGAAGCCGCCCTTCCAATGAGTGTTGGCCTTCCAGACGGTCTTCCCCATCTGCCAGTTCTGCTTTACCGCCTCGACCGTCGCGACCAGTTTATCCGTGTCTAGTCCGTTTACGAATGCCATCGTTGAACCTCCTTTATTGTTTGCAATTATTCTTTGCAACATTGTTTGCAAATTGCCTGCCAAAACGGAAGAAGTAAAGGGCACGGGGTTTTCCGAGTGAGAAGGGAATGGACTAATAACAGCAATAAGGCATTGTAAATTATGAGTTTCGGCCTAAAGGATGCGTGTCTCCTTCTTCGCTATCGGAGGAGGAAAGAGTTCACTCACGAACGGTCTCGGGGCTACTCGTGGCGTGAAGGTCCTGTTACACGGGGATTTCATTGCATATTGCAATCTTTCACGGCAATTCCAAGGGGACAGATTGTATGAAGCGATGGGAATGCTTTTAAATCGAGAGGTTATGGATTGCAAATTGCAATCATCCGCCGCCTTTCAGCTTCCGCCACAGAGTGGAGACGTTAATGCCCAGCAACTTGGCCGCCCTGCGCTTGTTGCCGTGGGTCAGGCTGAGGACTTCATGGATGTGCTTCCTTTCCACCTCCTTTAGGGAGACGACGTCTTCCGGCGTGTTGTCGTCATGCATCGCTAGCTCAAGCGGCAGGTCCCGCTTTCTGATTACGTTCGATTCGGCCATTGCGATGGCCGATTCCAGCGAGTTCTGCAGCTCCCTGATATTGCCGGGCCAGTGGTAGTTGGCCAGTGCCTCCATGGCCTCGTCCGAGATCCTCAGGGAGGACCTGCCGTGCTGTCTCGAAAACCTGCTCACGAAACTCCGCGCGATAAGCGGGATGTCCCGGGGCCTCTCCCTGAGCGGCGGCAGGTCTATCCTTATCACGTTCAACCTGTAGTAGAGGTCTTCCCTGAAACGCTTGGCCTTGACCGCCTCCTTGAGGTCGCGGTTGGTGGCCGCGATGACCCTCAGGTCCACGCTGACGGCAGCGGTGCTGCCGACTTTGAGGAAACTCCCGTCCTGGAGCACCCTGAGCAGTTTGGCCTGGAGCTTGGCGCTCATGGATTCGACCTCGTCGAGAAATATGGTGCCGCCGCTGGCCTCCTCGAACAGCCCCTTCTTGTCGCCCGAGGCCCCCGTGAAGGCGCCCTTGACGTAACCGAAGAACTCCGACTCGAGGAGGGTCTCGGGGAAGGCGGCGCAGTTGACGACGATGAAGGGCTTGTCCTTTCGCGAGCTGTTATAGTGGACGGCCTTCGCGATAAGCTCCTTCCCCGTGCCGCTTTCGCCGGCTATGAGGATGCTCGAGTTGACGTCCGTTATCTTCCTCAGGAGGTCCAGTATTTCCTTCATGCGGGCGTCGGTGGCGATGATGCCCTGGAAGTCATAGAACTTCTCGCCCAGGGCGACCTTCTTCCTCGTGTCCTCGAAAAGGCGCGCGTTTTCGATGGCGAGGCCCAGCGGGATTGTCACGGCCCTCAGGATGTCGAGGAGCTCGCTTTCGGGGCGGTAGGGGGTGTGGGTTATCACGCACAGCACGCCCACGACCTTGCCCTTTGCCTTCAGCGGGAGCCCGGCGTAGAACTCCATCCCCTCTCGCTCGAGGACCTTTCGCGTGAAGCGGGGGTCCTCGGAGGCCTTTTCGTATATGATGACCTCCTTGTCGCACTGGGCGATGTTGCCGCACATGCACTCGCCGACCTTGACCTTGTTTATCGTAAGGTCCCTGACCACTTCGTCCGAGAGGTTCTCGAACGTCACCGGCACCATTTCCATCGTCCCTTCGTCTATGACGTAAATGACCCCGGAGTCCGCCCCCATGAAACTGATTATCTTTCCCAGGGCATCGTCGAGAATGGTCTTCAGGTCCAGGGATCTGCCGACGGCGAGGGCAATCTCGTAGAGGATGGAAAGGCTCCGGTTCCTCTTCTTCAAGGACTCGAGCCCGTCGCCGGCTGCTGCCTCGAGCGTGCCCTCGGCGGGTTGGATGTCGTCTTTCAACTGAAGCGCCTCGTCTTTCCTGTCGTGTGGACTATTTTAGTTTGAAACAATTTGCCGCCGTCGAGCAAGCGGCTTGAGCCGGATTAAACCAACCAGTTGATTCTATCAGATAATTCGGCTTCCGGTTGGCTTTATCGAGGGAAGGCGCCGCCTGCCTGAGGCCACTCAGGCACAGGTGGCACGTTGGCTGGCGACGGCCATCCCTGGGGGAGGCAGAGACCGTCTCCCTGATAAAGAGACGAAGAATCAAGCGGTCCGGGCCGCCCGGTAGGCATGGGATAGCGGCCCCCTTTGCAAAGACAGTAGTGACAATATTTATTCGGGTTTTGACGGGAATTGTCAATTCAGCTCCTTTTTCGCACGTAAATATACCTGTTTTTTAAAGAATATATCATGGCATATAGTATGCATACATATCCCCGTATGTGTCTAAGGACGAAAAGTCTAATTATCAAGGTTGAAGCAAGGCTGCAAGTCCGGGAAGCACCGGACGGGAAGAACCTCAAGACGGGCGAAGTGCCCAAACCGACTTTGCGGGGCGGCGAAGAGCCAGAGGCCCCCTTAATCCCCGGAGGAAGGCGTGAATAGATTAAAGATCGATAAGGACCTGATCATCGTTTTGCTGCTTGTCGCCATAACGGGCTTCATCCTTTTCTTCGTCTTCAACCAACGGGCCTTTCTCAATTTCTTCTATGTGCCGGTCATAATCGGGGCTTACTATATGGGGAAGAGCTATGCGACCAAGGCGGCGTTCCTCTCGTTCTTGATTATCTTCTTCATTGCCTACATCTATCCCTCGAGTTTCAGGCTCGACAGTTCATCCAACCTGTATAGGTGGCTGGACCTCACGACCTGGGGCGGCTTCCTGGTGCTGACCGGCTATCTCATGGGGGTGCTTTACGAAAAGAAGGAAAAGACCGTCAGGGAGCTCAAGAGGACTTACACGGGGATCATCGAGATGCTTTCGACCCTTATAGACTCCGTCGACAAGCAGACGCAGTCGCACTCCTACAGGGTGTCCGTAATCGCGGAGAAGATAGCAAGGCAGCTCCGGTGTCCGGAGCCCGATATAGAAGACATCAGGATTGCCGCCCTGTTGCACGACATCGGCAAGCTGGGCATCAGCTCCGACATCCTCAAGAAATCTGGAAGCCTGACCCCCGAGGAATCAAGTACGATGAAAAACCATACCCGGGGGGTTTCGGAGTTCCTCTCGCCCACGGGGGGAAGGGTGCTTCAGTTGTTGCCCCTGATAATTTACCACCACGAGAAGTACGACGGAAGCGGTTACGAGGGGCTTTCGGCGGACGATATTCCCTTTGGCGCGAAGGTCATAGCCGTGGCCGACGTCTACGAGGCCCTTACGGCGGACCGTCCATACCGAAAGGCGATGACCCCCTTTGAGGCGAGAAAGGAAATCGTCGACAACGCCGGGACGCAGTTCGATCCGGCTGTGGTCACGGCCTTTGAAAAGATATTCCCCTCTCTCTTGCGGGACGGGCCGATGTTCCCGTCCTCGACCTCAGCCGGAGCGGCGATTGGGATGTAGCGGCAGGGTTTTCCGCCGGCCATGAAGACCACGGGGCGGTACGTGCGTCCTGTGCCTTCTTAGGAGGCGCAAGTGGGTCGGGGAGCTCGGAGCCCGGCCCGATCCCCCCGGACAGCCCAACCGAAGGAGCTTATAATCGGCTACGCCGTGGGTCGGCGTCTTATCCCGCAGAACGCAGCGAACCCCCGGACGCTGCTTTAATTTCGTAATTTTCAGACCGCTCCGGCAGTGCCGATGTCCTCTCCCCCGCCGAGGCCAAGATTTGCGGGCCTTTCGCTTCGCCGGCCCCGGCGCCGGAAGGCCGCGCCGCTTTCATTCCGGCTCTTTATCTGTTAGAATGGCATCAGGTCACAATGAGAGGTGATTAATTTGAACGGAACCATTTTGCTCCTCCTGCTGATTGTTTTTGTCCTGTTCCTCATCGTTTCCTTTTCCTCGAACGAAGAGGTGAGGCGAAAAATCGAGGGGCTATTATCGAAAGCCGGAGCGGGAAAAGGGAGCGGCGGGGAGACGCCGGAGAGCATCGTGGGCAAGCTCAAGGGCATAGGACCAGGGAGGAGCGGGCTCATTGTGGTTTACGCGGTGCTCGCCGTAGCCCTCTTATGGGGAGGGACGACTGCGCTTGTCGCCGTGGACCCGGAAGAGGTGGGGGTGGTTCTCCGATTCGGAAAATACGTGCGCACGATAGACCCCGGCCTCAACGTGGTGCTTCCCTTCGGGATAGAGCAGGTAACGAAGGTGCCCGTGGAGCGCCAGCTCAAGGAGGAGTTCGGCTTCAGGACCGTCTCCGCCGACACCCGCACACAGTATTCCGAGAGGGGTTACAGCGAGGAGTCGCTGATGCTGACGGGAGACTTGAATGCCGCCCAGGTGGAGTGGATCGTTCAGTTCCGTATCTCGGACCCCTACATGTTTTTGTTCAAGGTAAGGCACAACCTGGATACCTTTCGCGATATGAACGAGGCGGTGGTGCGCGAGATAGTGGGGGACCGGAGCGTCAACGAGCTCCTGACCGTGGGCCGCACGGAGATAGCCAGCACGGCCACCAAGATGCTCCAGGATCTCTGCGACCAGTACGAAAACGGCATACAGGTGGACCAGGTGGTGCTGCAGGACGTAACCCCGCCCGAGCCGGTCAGGGCCGCCTTCAACGAGGTCAACGAAGCCCAGCAGGAACGCGAGCGCATGATAAACGAGGCCCAGTCGGAGTACAACAAGATAATACCCAAGGCCCGGGGCGACGCGGAGAGGATTATCGAGGAGGCCCGGGGCTACTCCACGGAGCGCATAAACCGCGCGAAGGGGGAAGCGGCGCGATTCAAGGCCCTCTTTGCCGAGTACCGGCGGGCCCCCGAGGTTACGAGGAAACGCATATATATCGAGACCATGAAGGAAGTGCTCCCGGGCCTCGGGAAGAAGCTGATAACGGACAGGGAGACCACGGGGATACTTCCCCTGTTCAAGCTCGACGCGGGAGGGGGTGAGGCCAAATGAAACGCGCCGGCCTTTTTGCCCTGCTGATAATCGTCGTCTTGGCGATATCCGCCCTCGGTTCCGCCCTCTTCGTGGTCCGCGAGACGGAGCAGGTGGTCATTACCCAGTTCGGCAAGCCCGTCGGGGACCCCATACGGGAGCCGGGCATAAATTTAAAGGTTCCTTTCATCCAGAAGGCCAATTATTTCGACAAGAGGTTTCTCGAGTGGGACGGGGATGCCAACCAGCTCCCCACCAAGGACAAGCGATTCCTCTGGGTCGACACCTACGCCAGATGGAGGATCATAGACCCCCTGCTGTTTTTCCAGCGCTTGCGTGACGAACGGGGAGCCCAGAGCAGGCTTGACGACATACTGGACGGGCAGACCCGCAACGCCGTTGCCAACCACGAACTCGCCGAGATAGTGCGCGCCACCGACCGGGAGTTGCAATTCGGGGACTTGGTGGAGGACGCCATGAAGGCGGAAGCTCAGGTGGAGGTCGAGTTCGGCAGGAACTACATCACCCGGGAGATAATAGAAACCGCTTCTCCGAGCCTGGAGCAACTCGGCATAGAGCTCCTGGATCTGAGGCTCAAGCGCGTGAACTACGTCGAAGAGGTGAGGAACAAGATATTCGACCGCATGAGGTCCGAGCGGAAGCGTATTGCGGAGAAGTTCCGCTCCGAGGGGCAGGGCGAAGCCGCCCAGATACGCGGACAACGCGAACGCGACCTGCGGAAGATACGCTCCGAGGCCTTCCGGAAGGCCGAGGAGATCAAGGGCGATGCCGACGCGGAGGCCACCGCAATCTACGCCTCGGCCTACGACCAGGGCCCGCAGTCGCGCGAGTTCTACGAGTTCCTGAAGACCATGGAGACATACTCCGAGGTCCTCGGCGGCGATGACTGGCTGGTTCTTTCCACCGAGGGCGACTTCTTCCGCTTTCTCGAGAGCGCCTCGGGCGACAAGTAAAGCCTCCGCCTCCGACCGTCACGCTCCGGCCCGGATGACGCCGGCGGACTCCACAACGGATGGGATGCCCGAGAAATAAGCTGGGATTGTCCCGGGTGGCTTTCGGGGCGCGGTCGGGGGGCGGCCCGGGCGCGAGTTTATTTGGGGTTAGCTGGATTCGTTAAAGAGAAAAGGAGTGGCGCGTTCTTATATACATAAGAAAAAATATATCAGCTCACTTGGACGCCTTTACGCGCTCTATCTTCCGCGCGTCCTCCGTGTACCCGCACGTGCATACCAGATTGAGCCGCTGGCGGCATTTCTCGAGGGCATCGCGGTTCAGGGAATAGTAAATCCAGTACCCCTTCCGTTCGTCCTTAACAAGGCTTGCCGCCTTGAGCACCCGGAGATGCTGGGAGACCGCTGACTGTGTTATCCCAAGTGCCTCGGCCAGGGCATTGACGCTCATGGCACCTTTCTTTAGCTGGTCGAGGCCGCAGGGGCAGGGTAATGAGAGAATGCTAAATTGATGCGTAAATCAACACCGAGATATTAGGTAGTCCTTCCCATCGGTTTTCTTATGATGCGCCCCTGCATATTTGCTTGTTGCCTGAAAGCATATAACTCAACCTACTAAAATTTAACAGATTTTCGTGGTCGCCTAACCACTTGGAAATTAAGACTAAATTTCCTCTTGACAATTAGACAAAGATTATGGAACTCTTGTTATTACAAGTTATGTCATTTAAAATTCCGGAGAGATGCCATGACCATTAGCTCTCGAGACGTACCTGCCGCAAAGCTCACAATAAATAAACGTTCTGCCGTGGCCGCCTACAAACAGCTGAAGGATATCATCTATAGCCAGATAAGAAATGGCGGAATAAAGCCTCACGAGATGCTCTCATCAGAGGCGGAACTCTGCAAGAAGTACGACATCAGCAGGATCACCGTCAGGCAG
>JASFVA010000057.1:0-8080 GCA_050050055.1 Nitrospirota bacterium | reverse complement strand
TGCCGTAGGCCCGCCCGAAGACCACGAGGGAGGCCAGGGAGGCCAGGGCGAAAAGGAGGAAGAGGTTCGAGTAGGGGGCGGCCTCCCGGGCGGCCACCAGGGGGTTCAGGGGGGCGAGCCCCCCGAGGAGTTCGAGGAGCTTCCCTATGAGGGCCGCGCCGAAGGCCCCGGAGACGAAGAATATCAGGTTGTAAAGCCCCATGCCCACGCCCATCTCGCCTTGGGAAAGGGATGTGGAGACGGCCCCGGCCAGGGAGGCCTGGAGGAGCGAAAACCCCGCGTAGCAGACCACGAGGCTCGCGGCCACGGCCCGGGGGCCTCCCCCCGCCACGAAGGATAGAAGCAGGAACCCCAGGGCCAGGCAGACGAGGGCGAGACGCACTACGGCGGTGCTCCCCACCCGGTCTACTAACCTTCCCCCCGGGGGGCCGAGCACCGCCGCGGACATCGCCCCGGGGAAGAAGACCAGGCCTATCGTGAAGGTGCCCAGGCCGTTTACCTCCCTGAGCATTATCGGCGTCATGAACATCATGGCGAATATCGTGCCCATGGCCAGGAAGATGGTCGCCAGGCCGCTTGCGTAGCGGCGGTTCAAAAAGAGCTCGGGCTTCACGAAGGGCGCCCCGGCGCGCCTTATGTGGAGGACGAACCAGGCGACGAAGCCCGCGCTCGGCGCGAGGAGCCACCACCGGAGTTCCGCCGCGAAGACCAGGGCCGCCCCCACGCCCGCGCCCAGGAGGAGCGCGCCCCCCAGGTCGAAGGCCCCGCCCCGGGGCTCCTCGTCGGGGAGCAGCCTCCGGAAGAAGGGCACGGCCAGTATCGTGAGCATTGGTATGGGGAAGAGGAACCTCCAGTGGAAGGCCCCGGCTATGTATCCCCCGGCGATGGGCCCCACGCCCGCGCCCAGGGCCACCGAGGCGGCTATGGCGCCGAAGGCCCGCCCCCGCACGCTGTAGGGGAAGTACCTGGTGGCCACCAGCATGGCCAGGGCGGGTATCGCCGCCCCGCCCGAGGCCTGCACCATCCTGGCCGCCACCAGGAGGGGATACCACCTGGCCACAAGTCCCAGGGCCGACCCGGCGAACATGAGGGCCAGGCCCGCGGTTATCAGGTTTTTCACCCTGTAGATGTCGCCGAGCTTTCCGTAGGCCGCGCTCCCTATGGCGAAGACGACGATGTAGCCCGTGAGCACCCAGCTCACCTCGGAAGGGAGGAGCGAGAACTCCTCGGAGATGTCCGGCACGGCCACGTTGAACATCGTGCCGTTCAGGACCGAGAGGAATATCGTAAAGCCCATGACGAGCATTATCCTGAGCTGCGCGCCGGGCCCGGATATGAGGGCGCGGGGGTTTCCGCCTTCTTCCATCGGGTTAGTATACATGGTCGGTTTCCCGCGGGCGGGAATCGGGGGAATTGCGGTTCAATGGCCGGGGGCGTCCTTGCCGCGCGCCCGCCTCCCCTGCCTTGAGGTTAAGAAGCGGCTGAAATCCGCGCCAGGCAGGGGCGTCGCGTTACGCGGTTGTCCTCGGCCTTATGCCCCGCGGGAGGGGGTCTGGAACAATTCCCTGCCTTTCCCCAGGAGCATGGAGAAATCCCCCGGCACCACGGGCCTGCTGAACAGAAACCCCTGAGCCTCGTCGCAGCCGACCCCGCGGAGAAACTCGAGTTGCTCCACCGTTTCCACTCCCTCGGCGACGACGTTGAGCTTGAGGACGTGCGCCATGGCTATGATCGCCCTGCAGAGGTCCGTCGCCTCCTCGTTGCCCGGTATGTCCCCGATGAAGATCCTGTCGAGCTTCAGACAGCTGATGGGGAGGTGCTTGAGGGTCGAAAGCGAAGAGTAGCCCGTGCCGAAGTCGTCCAGGCATATCCATGAGCCCATGGCCGAGACGCCCTTAAGCATGTCGATGACGCGCTCGTCCGGCGACACCGCAATGCTCTCGGTTATCTCGAGGTTGAGGGCATGGGCCCCGACGCCGGTCTGGTCAAGCACCCTGGCTATGCAGTCCCTGACGTTGCCCGTCTGGAACTGCTTGGCGGAGAAGTTGACGGCCATGCGCAGGCCCTCGTGGCCGGCTTCCTCCCATGATTTATATTGGGCGCATGCGGTCCTGAGGACCCATTCCCCGATGGGGACTATAAGGCCAGTCTCCTCGGCGATGGGTATGAACTCCGAGGGCGAGACCATGCCGCGTCCGGGGTGCTGCCACCGGACAAGCGCCTCCGCTGCGACGACTTCGCCGGTTACCAGGGACAATATCGGCTGGTAGTGGACCCTGAACTCGTCGGCCTCCAACGCCCTCCTGAGGTCTGCCTCCATGGACAGGCGATTAAAGGACTGCCTGTGCATGGCCGAGTCGAAGACCCTGCAGCAGGCCCTTCCCGAGGATTTCGCCTGGTACATGGCGTTGTCGGCGTCCCGGAGCATCTCCTCGGGGCTCTTGTAGCTGCCGTTTCCCAACACGATGCCAATGCTCGGGGACGTAAACACTTCGTGGTCGCCCAGTTGGTAAGGCTCCGACACGTACCGCTGCATGCGCTCGGCGGCCGTAAGCGCGTCTTCCTGGCTTGTGATGCTTTCGATGAGGATCGCGAATTCGTCGCCCCCGAGGCGCGCCACCGTGTCGGAGGAGCGCGAGTTGTTCTTCAGCCTTTCGGCGACGGAGACGAGCAGTTCGTCGCCGGCGCTGTGGCCAAGGCTGTCGTTTATCAGCTTGAACCGGTCGAGGTCCAGGAAGGCCACGGCGAATTTTCTGCCCCCGTAGCGCTGCTCGAGGTCTATGGCGTTTTGCACCCGGTCCATGAAGAACTTGCGGTTCGGGAGGTTCGTGAGCGTGTCGTAGGTGGCCTGGTGGCGGAGGGCGTCTTCCGCGCGCTTGGCCGCCGTGACGTCCCGGGATATCTCCATCACCGCCGTGGGCCTTCCCTCGCCGTCGCGCACCGCCACGTTGGCGGTGCAGTGGAAATAGACGGGGTTGCCGTCCTTGTCCGTGACCACGGTGTCATGCTCGTGAATTTTTCCGTCCCGGAAGGCCTTCAGCGTGAGGCAGGGGTAGGGTTCGCAGGGCTCCTTTCTCCCGTGGTAAGCCGCGTAGCACTTCCTGCCGATGATGTCGTCGCCGAAATTGTTCTTGGCTATGTCGTTGGCCCATAGGATGTTCAGGTCCTTGTCCATCATGCTCATGTGGTCGCCGATGGACTCGAGCATGGCCCTCAGCTTACCGGCGCTTTCCCGCAGGGCCTGCTCTGTCTTCCTCTTGTCCGTTACGTCCTCCCCCGAGCTGACGGTGACCTGGACCCCGCCGTGTTCGTCCCTTATGACGGAGTTGTGCCAGGCGATGAGCCTCTCGCCTCCGCCCCTGGCCACCACCGGGTTCTCGAAATACTCGACGGGTTCCACCCCTCCGGCCATGAGCTTGTCGAAGGCCTCTTTAACCGCTTTCCTGTTCGCCCCGGGTATGAAGTTGTCGAACCAGTTCTTCCCCGCTATCTCCTTTTCCTCGTACCCCAGAAGTTCGCAGCCCTTCCGGTTTATGAACCTGACGTTCCCGTCCTTTCCGATGACCACGATGACGACATCGGCGACGTCGAAAAATATCTGCGCTATCTCGCTTTGCACCTTCATGAGCGGCCCCGCAATATTACTACTAATAAGAGTAACATGGCTACGCCCCATTTTCCAGTATAGAATATATTCTATTGTAATATAAAGAATTTATTCAGACAGGGTGCCCGGGCGGCCCCGCCGGCAGTAGACACGCAAATGCAATTATAATTAGTAAGACGAGAGCCCGGGCGTCAGGCAGGCGAGGCATATTATGGGGGTGAAAGTGACAGGGCCACCGCGGGTCGAGGCATCAGGCGGAAAGGAGGCCTACTCGCCCTTGGCCGGCAGGGTTATCCTGAAGGTGGCGCCCTGGCCGGGGGCGCTCTCGACGGTGATGCTCCCGCCCATGAGCTCCAGCGTCTCCCTGGCTATGGAAAGCCCCAGGCCGATGCCCTCGGAGCCCTCGCCCTTGTAGAAGCGCTTGAAGATCTTCTCCTTCTCCTCCTCGGGGACCCCGGGGCCGGTGTCGGAGACGGCGACGAAGAACTCCCGGCCCTCGAGGCCGTAGTCCACGAGGGCCCCGCCCTGGGCGGTGTGCAAGAGGGCGTTGGAGAGGATGTTCCTCAGGGCTATCTCGAGCTTCTCCGGGTCCGTGACGACCTGGACCTCGCCGCCCTCCGGGATGTCGAGCTCCAGGCCCTTGTTCCGGAACAGGGGCCTCATGCCCTGGGCGATGCCCTCGACGAACCCCCCGAGCTCCACCTTCTCGTAATCGGGCTTCTTGAAGAAGCTCGCCTCGGCCTTGGTGACGTCCTCTATGCCCTCCACCAGGTTGATGAGGCGCCTCAGCTCGGCCGAGAGGGTCTCCACGGCCTCGTCGGTGTCCTCTATCACGCCGTCGGCCAGGGCCTCCAGGTGCGAGCGCATCACCGAAAGCGGCGTCCTCAGCTCGTGGGCGATGTTCTGCGTGAGGCGCCGGCGGAGGTCCTCCTCGCGCTTAAGGGACTCCACCATGTGGTTGAAGGTCTCCGTGAGGCTGCCGATCTCGTCGCGGGAGCTCACCCTCACCTTCACCTCCAGGTCTCCCCCGGCAACGGCCTCGGCGGCTCTCTTGAGGCGCTTCAGGGGGACGGTGAGGAACATGCTGAAGACCACCGACAGGAAGAGCGCCCCGCCTCCGGCGATGACAAACGATATGAGGAGGAAGTTCTCGCCCCGCCTCTTGAAGAGGTCCTCCTTCTCCTGGAGCAGCCCGACCCGCTCGATGGGCCGCACGTGGAGCGAGCCTATCTCCTCGCCCATGACATATAGGGGGTAGGGATCGAACTCCCCCTCCGGCATGTCCGGGTTTACGAGGGAGTATATGCGCCTCCGCATTGCCGGGGAGGTGATCTCCAGGGCTTCGCCCGTGGCCATGACAGTCTGCTCCTCGGTGTCCTTCACCACCACCTCGAACCCCAGCATCGTGGCCCAGAGGACCGAGTGCCCCAGGGCGGGGTGGTCCCAGCCCCCTTCTTCCCGGTAGGCCCCCTCCACCGAGGCGAGGACCCGGTAGAGCTCGTCCTCCCTGGTGCCCATGGCGAACTGCTCGAAGTCTCTGATGATGAGCCGCTCGAAGATGAGGTTGGAGACGAGGGCGATGAGGATCACCACGAAGAAGGCGATAAAGAGCTTAGTCCGCATCCCTCGTGCCGATGAACTTGTAGCCCAGGCCGTAGACGGTCTTTATCAGCGAAGGCTCCTTGGGGTTTTCCTCCACCTTCTGCCTGAGGTTTTTCACGTGGGCGTCGATGGTGCGCTCGTAGCCCTCGAAGTCGTAGCCCAGGACTAGGTTGACGAGCTGGTGACGGGTCATCACGGCCTCGGGCCTCTCGGAGAGCATCGTCAGTATCTTGAACTCCGTGGGGGTAAGCACGATGGGGCTGCCCTTCTTCCTCACCTCGTGGTTCTTGACGTTTATGGTCAGGTCGCCTCCGTTGAAGCTCAGGACCTCGGGGGCCTTGCGCGTCCTTCGCAGGTGTGCGTTGACCCTCGCTACGAGCTCCCTGGGGCTGAAGGGCTTCACCACGTAGTCGTCCGCCCCCAGGCCCAGGCCCTTTACCCTTTCCTCCTCGGCGCTCTTGGCCGTCACCATGATGATGGGCACGTCGGAGTCCCTCCGAACCATGGAGCAGAGCTCCTCGCCGGGGATGTCCGGGAGCATCAGGTCCAGGATGATGAGGTCGAAGCCGTCCTTGAGGAGCCTGATGGCCGACTCGCCGTCGGCGGCGTGGGCCACGTCGAACCCCTCGCGCTCGAGGTAGGCCCTGGAGACGTCGGCGATTTTCTTTTCGTCCTCGACTATGAGTATCCTGCCCTTCTTGCCCGGGCTCATTCGGTCCTCCCTTTCTTAGTTTAGGAGTATACAGCCCCGGGGGGCCATACTGCAATATAATAGCTCAATTTTATTGAAGAAAATATGAAGAGGCGATGGCTTGGAACCTGAGATTCGTGATTTGAAACCTGAAATCTCGGTTTTGCAGTCCGTTTAAGGTTTGGTGTCAGAGCTTCTTGAGCGCCCGCTCCACGGCCTTTTCCTTCTTCGAGAGCCTCCTGGGGCTCCCCTTCCTCCGGGGCGGGCCGTAGTCCTCCTCGAGGGGCACGAAATCCCCCGCCGGGGGGCCGCCCTCGAGCTTTCTCAGGAAGTCCTCCGAACCTATGGGCACGGAGCCCTCGCGCCAGGCCTGGGCCTGGACCTCCCGGTCGGAGCTCACCACTATCCACTGGGCGTCGTCGCGGGAGATCATCTTCCTTATCCTCGCGTCGGCCGTCTCGCCCAGGGAGGAGTAGACCACCGTGACGCCCCGGGAGGATTTCCTGGTGGGCCTCTCCGAGCCCCCGCGCCAGGCGTCGAAGACCACGGTGATGGAGTGGCCGGTGCGCTTGCGGTAGGAGGCGAGGGCCTCCACGAGGCGCTCCCTCTCGGCCTCGATGTTGCCGTGCTGGATGCCGATTACGTTATATCCGTCTATTATTATGTTCGCGATTGCCCGGGTCCTTTGCCGTCGTCGGACTGAAAATCTCCGGCCATGTCCCTTGCCATGTCCATCAGCATCTGGGCCGTGGTCCTCCTGTACCTTCCGGCGACGCCGAGCCCCTGCCTGAACTCCTTCTCGAGGGCCGCCAGCTCCCGGTAGAACCCCGTCCGGTCGATGCGCACGTCGGGGATGACTCCCGCGGTGAACCTGTGGCAGCCGCCCCCTTCCTGGTACCCGCCGTCGTGTCTCCTGAACTTGTGGGGAAGCCCGTGGGCGCGGCATATCATGGGGCGGTACTCGTAGACCGAGCAGAGCCCCCCGAAGTTGAGGGGGCACATGATGGGCAGGAGCTCCCCCCTCTGGACCTCCCCCTCGTAGGCGCCGGCCGCCTCCCCGGCCCTGAGGAGGGCCTCGGCCCTCCTCCCCCCGTCGAGGGCCTTCACGCCCTCGGCCAGGTAGAAGTACTCGGCCAGGGTATAGTGGAAGAAGCGCTGGGTGCAGCAGTTGTCCTCGCAGCCCGAGCAGCTGAAGCCGTAGTGCGCGGCGGCGGTGTCGTAGGCCGCGTCCATCCCGGCGAAGATGAACTTGAGCCTTTCGAGGAGGGGGGCTATGTTATCGGGCCGCTGGATATCCATATCCCTCTGCGCTCAAGCCGGGGGCTCAAGCCCGGTTCGAGGGGCGCGAGGCGATGCGCTCCCACGTGGCTTCGTCGATCTCCTCGGCGTATTCGTGGACGGTGTAGGTCCTGCCGCACTCCATGCAGCACAGGCACACCGACCTTCAAAGTATCCTGAGGCCCAGCTCCCCCTGGCACTCCCTGCACTTCATGCCGCCTATTGTAACCTTTCGCGGGGGGGCCTTTCCATTTCGCAGGCCCGGCGCCGTTACCTGCGGAAGGCGCTTATCAGGTCCCACATGGGCAGGAACACCCCCAGGGCGAGGAACAGCACCGCCCCGGCCAGCACGGCCAGGAGGACGGGCTCCAGCGTGGTCGAGAGGTTGCGGATGGAGTATTCCACCTCGCTGTCGAAGTAGTCCGCCACCTTGTTGAGCATCTCGTCCAGGGCCCCGGTCTCCTCCCCCACGCCCACCATCTGCACCACTATGGGCGGGAACATCCCCGTCTTCTGCATGGGCGTCACCAGGGGGCTCCCCTCCCTCACGTCCTCCTTGATGACTTCCACGGCCCTGGCCACCAGTACGTTGCCCAGCGTGCCCGTGACCACGTCGAGGCTGTGCAAAACGGGGATGCCGCTCCGGTACAGCGTGGCGAAAATTCGGGCGAACCGGGCCATCACAGCCTTGCGCACTATGTTGCCCACCAGGGGGGCCCTGAGCTTCAGCCGGTCCAGCTGCCACCTGCCGCCCGTGGTCCCCACGTAGAGCTTTAGGGCCGCGACGGCCCCGGCGGCGCCCGCGATGATGAGCCACCAGTAGTCGGTCACCGCGCCGCTCAGCCAAAGGAGCACGCGCGTCGGTAGCGGCAGCGCCACGCTCGAGGAGGCATAGACCGAGG
>JASFVA010000056.1:0-2500 GCA_050050055.1 Nitrospirota bacterium | reverse complement strand
GGTTCTTCGCGTTGCGTCGAATTAAACCACATGCTCCACCGCTTGTGCGGGCCCCCGTCAATTCCTTTGAGTTTTAACCTTGCGGCCGTACTCCCCAGGCGGGGCATTTAATGGTTTCCCTACGGCACAGAACTCTCGCGAGCCCTACACCTAATGCCCACCGTTTAGGGCGTGGACTACCAGGGTATCTAATCCTGTTTGCTACCCACGCTTTCGCGCCTCAGCGTCAGTCAAGTGCCAGAGGGCCGCCTTCGCCACTGGCCTTCCTCCTGATATCTACGCATTTCACTGCTACACCAGGAATTCCGCCCTCCTCTCACTGACTCAAGTGCAGCAGTTTCCGAGGCAATTCTATGGTTGAGCCATAGGATTCCACCCCGGACTTACCACACCGCCTACGCGCCCTTTAAGCCCAGTGATTCCGAACAACGCTTGCCACCTCTGTCTTACCGCGGCTGCTGGCACAGAGTTAGCCGTGGCTTATTCCTCGGGTACCGTCACTATCTTCCCCGAGAAAAGAAGTTTACAACCCGAAGGCCTTCGTCCTTCACGCGGCGTCGCTGCGTCAGGCTTTCGCCCATTGCGCAAAATTCCTCACTGCTGCCTCCCGTAGGAGTCTGGACCGTGTCTCAGTTCCAGTGTGGCCGTCCATCCTCTCAGACCGGCTACCCGTCTTAGGCTTGGTAGGCCGTTACCCTACCAACAACCTGATAGGACGCGGGCCCATCCTCGGGCGTGTTACCACTTTTACCACTGACATTTCAGTCCGTGGTCTTACGCGGTATTAGCTTCGGTTTCCCGGAGTTGTCCCCCTCCCGAGGGTAGGTTACCCACGTGTTACTCACCCGTGCGCCACTAGGTTAAAACCAGTTGCCGGCCGAAACCGACTTCCGGAAATAACCCCGTTCGACTTGCATGTGTTAGGCACGCCGCCAGCGTTCGTTCTGAGCCAGGATCAAACTCTCATTAAAAACCGTAAAACTCTGATCCTGAACTGACAGGTTCGCTACGCACTTTTTAGACTTGTCAAAGAGCAGATGTTTATAATAGCTTAACGCCGGAACATTGTCAAGCGGCTAAAAAGAGCAGATTTTCAGGCCCTTCGGACAGGCCCCGACCCCATTTTAATACCAGATGAGAGGCCCGTGTCAAGAGGCCCCTCGGGGCCGCCGGGCCGCAACACCCCTTCCAATTATATTTTACCATAAAACGGGCATCGGCGAAACCTCCCCCGGGCCGATTTTGTAAACATATTTGCTTAATTATCAATAGTTTATAGGAAACGGCGGCCCGTGGCCCCGGAAGGCAGCCCCGGCTGCACCGCTGTGCTCCGAAAGGGCTCCACTGCGAGGGCCGGAACAGCCCAAGAACGGCAATGCGCCCGCGGGAGGCGAGGATCATTCAATCAAGGGGCAAGGGGGCGCATGAGGGTGGGGGATATGAGGGTGCCGCTGGCCCGCCTGAGCCTGACGGAGTTGCTCGCGTAGTCGGCGATGGCCCTCTTTTCGCTCGATATGGCGTCGGCGTACTCCTCCTGGAAGCGGAGCACGTCGTTAAGGGTGGCCATTCCGAGCCTGAAGCGCTCCTCTTCGGCCTCGAGCCTCTTTTCCGAGGCCCTCTTGGACCTTCCCGAGGCCCTCACGGACTCCCTGGCAAGCTCGAGGGCCCTCAGGGCCTCCCTGACCTCCACCGTGATTTCCTGCCTAAGCTCCCTGATTCTCAGCTCCGAAAGCCCGGTCTCGTACTTCGCCCTGAGGTACCTGCCCCTCTGGGCCCTGTTTCCTACCGGTATCTCGAGGGCAACGCCTATCTCCCAGGAGTAGAAATCGCCCGAAGCGGCGCCCTCCAGGGCCTCTCCCGATTCCCTGTCCAGCCCGCCCGTGCCCGCGCTCCCCACCAGGTTGAGCTCGGGGCGGGTCTGGTCCCTGTAGTACTTCTCCATGAGCTCCCTGCCCCTGAGCTCCGACCTCGCCTGCATCAGGTCGCGGCGGTTTTCGAGGGCATCGGCGAGGACGCCGTCCAGGGCCGGGGGCTCCACGGGCTCGGGAGGCTTTTCGACGGGAACGACCTCGCCGTGCCACGCCGTGGTGTTCATTATCGCCCTGAGGGTGTCCTCGGCGTCGAAGACGCCCTTCCTGGCGCTGAGGTACCTCTCTTCCCTTACCGCGGCCTCGGCCTCGGCCTTGTAAATCTCCACCGGGGCGAGGGTCCCCGCCTTTATCTTGGCCTCCACCTCCTCGAGGGTGCTCTGGGCGAGCCTCAGGGATATGTCTGCGGCCTCGAGGTTGCCCCTGGCGAAGTAGAGGTCCCAGTACGCGCCCGCGGTCTCGGAGATCAGGTCCATGGCGTGGTGCTCGGCCCTCAGGCGGTCGGCCGCGAGGTCGGCCTCCGCCGAGCGGACCCTGCTTTCCTGGACCTCCCGCCCGAAGCCCTTAAGGAGGGGTTGCGTTATGGTAATGACGAGCTCGGAGGAATAATATGGATTGATAAGGAGAAACGG
>JASFVA010000055.1:0-8160 GCA_050050055.1 Nitrospirota bacterium | reverse complement strand
ATATGACACTCCGCAACTGTAGCGGCTCTGGCAGAGTCGTTCGGTCGCGGGGCGATGACGAACCACTGGACTGACATCGGCAACTCCGACGTCATTCTGGTGATGGGCAGCAACGCCGCGGAGAACCACCCCATCAGCTTCAAGTGGGTCGAAAGGGCGAGGGCCAAGGGCGCCAAGCTCCTGAGCGTGGACCCCCGGTTCACGAGGACCTCGGCCAAGGCCGACGTCTACGCCCCCCTCCGCTCGGGTTCGGACATCACCTTCCTGAACGGGCTGAACAATTACATCTTAGAAAACAAGCTCTACGACGAGTTCTACGTCAGGCACTACACCAACGCCTCCTTCCTCGTCAACGGGGACTTCAAGATGCCCGGCGAGCTCGACGGCGTGTTCTCGGGCTACGACGCCCAGAAGAGGTCCTACGACAAGGGCGCCTGGGCCTACCAGACCGACGCCGACGGCGTGGTCAGGAAGGACATGAGCCTCAAGGACCCCAACTGCGTGTTCCAGCTCCTGAAGAAGCACGTCTCGCGCTACGGCCTCGAGATGGTCTCGAAGGTGACCGGCACGCCCCAGGACAAGATAAAGGAGGTCTACGAGGCCTACGCCTCCACGGGCAAGGAGGGCCGGGCCGGCACCATCATGTACGCCATGGGCTGGACCCAGCACACCGTGGGCACCCAGAACATCAGGGCCATGGCCATCGCCCAGCTCCTCCTGGGAAACATCGGCGTGGCCGGCGGCGGAGTGAACGCCCTCAGGGGAGAGTCCAACGTGCAGGGCTCCACGGACCACTGCCTGCTCTTCCACATACTGCCGGGGTACCTGAAGACCCCCAGGGCCTCCGACACTTCCCTCAAGGCCTACAACGACCACTACACCCCCTCGACCAAGGAGCCCCAGAGCGCCAACTGGTGGGGCAACTACCCCAAGTACTCGGTGAGCCTCCTGAAGGCCCATTACGGGGCCGCGGCCACCGGGGACAACGACTTCGGCTACAGCTGGCTCCCCAAGCTCGAGGACGGGCAGAACGCCTCCTGGCTGGTGCTCTTCGACGAGATGTTCAAGGGCAAGTTCAAGGGCTTCTTCGCCTGGGGCCAGAACCCGGCCTGCTCGGGCTCAAACGCCGGCAAGGTGCGCGAGGCCCTGAGCAAGCTGGACTGGATGGTGAACGTGAACCTCTTCGACAACGAGACCGGCTCGTTCTGGAGGGGCCCGGGGCTCAACCCCTCGGAGGTCAAGACCGAGGTCTTCATGCTCCCGGCGGCGGCCAGCGCCGAGAAGGAGGGCAGCATCACCAACTCCGGCCGGTGGGCGCAGTGGCGCTACAAGGCCACGGACCCGCCGGGCCAGGCCATGGCCGACGCGGCGATAATCAACGAGCTCTTCTGGCGCGTCAAGAAGCTCTACGAAAAGGGGGGCGGCGCCTACCCCGACCCCGTCACGAAGCTGGCCTGGGACTACGGCCCCAAGGACTTCTCGGGCAGGGTCATGGAGGTGGACACCCATGAGATAGCCAAGGAGATAAACGGCTTTTTCATGGAGGACGTGGAGATAAAGGGCAAGCTCTACAAGAAGGGGGAGCTCGTGCCGAGCTTCGCCTACCTCCAGGACAACGGCGCCACCTCCTCGGGCAACTGGCTCTACTGCAACTCCTACACCGAAAAGGGCAACATGATGGCCCGGCGCTCGGTCAAGGACCCCCTGGGGACGAAGCTCTTCTCCGGCTGGTCCTGGTGCTGGCCCGTCAACCGCAGGATAATCTACAACCGCGCCTCCGTGGACCTCGACGGGAAGCCACGGGACAAGCAGGACCCCGTCATCTACTGGAACGGCTCCGCCTGGGTGGGCGACGTGCCCGACGGCGGCTGGCCGCCCATGGTCCAGGAGGGCAAGACCAGGAAGCCCTTCATCATGAAGCCCCACGGCGTGGCCCACATCTTCGGCCCCGGCCGGGCCGACGGGCCCTTCCCCGAGCACTACGAGCCGCTGGAGTGCCCCATACAGGAGAACCCCTTCAGCAAGGCCCACAGGATAAACCCCACGGCCAAGCTCTTCTACAACGTCGAGGCCCTCAGCGCCGGCGGCGTGGTGGAGGCCCCCATCGAGGAGGGCGGCCTGGCCATCGACATCTTCGCCACCTGCGACATCCGCTACCCCTACGTCTGCAGCACCTACCGCGTCACCGAGCACTGGCAGACCGGGGTGCTCACCAGGCACCTGCCCTGGCAGCTCGAGATGCAGCCCCAGATGTTCGTGGAGATGAGCAAGGAGCTGGCCAAGGAGAAGGGCATCAGAAGCGGAGAGGTCGTGAAGGTCTCCTCCGCCCGCGGCTCGGTGAAGGCCATAGCCGTGGTGACGGGCAGGTTCAAGCCCTTCAAGGTGATGAACTCCACGGTGCACCAGGTGGGGCTGCCCTGGTGCTACGGGTGGCAGTACCCCGGCGGGGACGTGGACCAGGGCGGAGGCGGCGACAGCTCCAACCTGCTCACTCCGACCATAGGGGACGCAAACACCATGATCCCGGAGACCAAGGCCTTCATGGTCAACGTGGAAAAGGCATAAAGGGGGTGATGAACTAATGGCCTTACAGCAGAAAGAGAAGGAAAGGATCAGCGGAACGGACGCGGTGAAAAAGAAGAAGGGCCTCCTGATCACCCCTGAGCTCTGCACGGCCTGCAGGGCGTGCCAGGTAGCCTGCAAGGAATGGAACAAGCTCCCGGCGGACGAGTCGGTCAACCGGGGCACGTACGAAAACCCCGTCGACGTGAGCTCCAACCTCTACAACAAGATCCGTTTCGTGGAAAACGAAAAGGACGTGGGCATGGAGTGGCTCTTCGTCTCCCGGCGGTGCATGCACTGCACCGACGCCGGGTGCGTCGCCGTCTGCCCGGCGCCGGGGGCGCTCTACCACACGCCCTACGGCACGGTGGGGTTCGACAAGGACGTCTGCATAGGCTGCAACTTCTGCGTGGCCGGGTGTCCCTTCGACATCCCGCGCTACGACGAGGCGGGAAAGGTGGCCAAGTGCCACATGTGCGAAAACAGGGTGGCCAACGGCCTCGAGCCGGCCTGCTCGAAGGTCTGCCCCACCGACGCCATACGCTTCGGCGACCGGGACAGGCTCGTCGCCCAGGCGAAGAGCGAGGGCTACACCAAGGTCTACGGGGAAGCCGACCTGGGCGGCCTGGGCGTGGTCTTCGCCTTCCGCAAGGAGCCGGAGCACTACGGCTACAAGTCCTCGCCCTCCCTGCCGGCGTCAGCGTCGGCCTGGAGGGGCATCCTCAAGCCCCTGGCCCTCATCGGCCTGGGCGGCGCCCTGGCGGCGGCGGGAGCGCACTACGTCACCAAGGGCCCGATGGACGAGGAAGGAGGTGAGGAGTGATGAAGACAGTGGAAAAGACCACCGCGTGGGAAAGGTTCAACCACCTTGTGCTCCTGGTGAGCTTCTTCGTGCTCATGCTCACGGGGCTGGGGTTCCTGTTCAATTCCCTCCACTGGATGAGCAGGATATTCTTCGGCACCCAGCTGGCCGCGGATATACACAACTGGGCCGGCGTGGTCTTCACCGCCTCGCTCGTCCTGACGATGGGGAGCTACCTGGGCGAGGCCCTGAGCTGGAGCAAGGAGGACAGCGAATGGCTCTCGGGCCTGGGCGGCTACCTCTCCAAGGAGAAGATGCCCGAGCAGGGCAAGCTGAACGCCGGGCAGAAGGTCTTCTACCTGGTCCTCCTGGTCACCGGCCTGGTCATGGCCGCCTCGGGCCTCATCATCTGGCTGTCCTCGGCCCAGGGGCCGATGCGCTGGGGGTTCGTGCTCCACAACGTGGCCAACGTGGTGCTGGTGACGATGATACCGCTCCACGTCTACCTGGCCACGCTGGCCAACCCCGGCACGGCGAGGATAATGGGCCGGGGCACCGTGCCCCTGGAGTGGGCGAAGAAGAAGCACGCCAAGTGGGTCAGGAGCCTGGGCGTGGATTAGAAAACCGTAAAGCACGGCGGGGGGCCGCGGGCAGGCCCCCCGCCGGTTTCTTCCATGCTTTGTCCGGCGGAGGTTTTTTGATACCGTGCTCATATGATATCCTTTGACTGTTTTGGTTTCCCAATTTCGCGCTCCGTAGGAGGGGGCCTGAGATGAACAAGACGGTAAAGACGCTTCTTGCGGCTCTGGTGCTTTTCATGGCGCTTCCGGCCTGCGCGCTTTCTGCGGAGGTCAAGCGCTACGACATACCCCTTGAGGGCTCGCCCTCCCTGGGGCCGGCCGACGCGCCCGTGACGATAGTGGAGTTCCTGGACTACCAGTGACCGCACTGCGCGGGGGTCGGTCCGACCATCCACAGGCTTATAGAGGACTACGAGGGGAAGGTGAGGTTCGTGGTGAAGATGTACCCCTACCGATACAGGGACTTCTCTCACATCGCCGCCGAGGCGGCCCTGGCGGCGCGGGACCAGGGCAAGTTCTGGGAGATGCACGAGAAGCTCCTCGAAAAGTCCCCCCGGCTCGACCGGGCGAGCCTGATAGAGTACGCCCGCGAGGTGGGGCTCGACATGGAGAGGTTCGTGAGGGACCTGGACGCCATGAAGCACAAGGACGTCATCGAGCGGGACAAGGACCTGGCCTACAAGCTGGACCTCTACAACACGCCCTCCTTCTTCTTCAACGGCCGCATGGTCCTCGGAAACAGGCCCTACGAGTCCTTCCAGAAGATACTCCAGGAGGAGCTGGATGCCGCGAAGAACAAGTAATGGCAGCATGAGGGCGGCCCTGGCGGCCCTCGCCCTGGCGCTGGCGCTGGCCGCGCCGGCCTCGGGCGGCTCCGGGGAGAAGCTCCTTCCCGTGAAGGGGGAGCCCCCGGCCCCGGCCGAAAACCCCACCACCCCGGAGAAGGTGGAGCTGGGGAAGAAGCTGTTTTTCGACCGCAGGCTCTCGGGAGACGGCACCATGAGCTGCGCCGTCTGCCACGACCCCAGGACCGGGTTTTCCGACGACCAGGACATCTCGCAGCACTACCCCACGACCAAGAACTGGCGGAACAGCCCCACGCTGATAAACGTGGGGTTTGCGAAGTTCCTCTTCCACGACGGCAGGGCCTCCTCCCTGGAGGAGCAGGCCCTGTTCCCCGTCATGTCCTCCTTCGAGATGAACCAGAACCTCGACTACATCGAGGAGGAGATACGGGAGGTGCCGGAGTACCTAAAGGCCTTCTCCGTCGCCTTCGGCGACGAGGACACCACCCGCCAGCGGATAGCCATGGCGCTGGCGGCGTTTCAGCGGACGCTCCTGTCCCGCAACTCGCCCCTGGACAGGCACCTCGGGGGGGAGGAAGGCGCCCTCTCGGCCGAGATGGAGGCCGGCCTCGGGGTCTTCAGGGGCAAGGGCGGGTGCACCGAGTGCCACCACGGGGTGAACCTCTCCGACGACGGCTTCCACGCCCTGGGGGTGCCGGAAAACCCCAGGCTCGTCAACGACCCCCGCATCGCCATCACCATGAGGTTCGTGGGCAAGGTCTCGGGCTTCGAAAACTACAAGTACCTCGCCGAGGACCCGGGCAGGTTCCTCGTCACCAAGGACCCGGAGGACTGGAAGGCCTTCAAAACCCCCACCCTCAGGGATGTCTCCCGCACGGCCCCCTACATGCACAACGGCGTCTTCGCCACCCTGGAGGAGGTCATCGACTTCTACGACAGGGGCGGGGGGCCCGGCAACGGGGAGCTCGAGCCCCTGGGACTTTCGGCGGCCGAGAAAAGGGCGCTCAGGGCATTCCTCGAAGACGCCCTGACGGGCGATGAGATTATAATAGAGTACCCGGAGGTGCCATGAGCCTTAACAGCATAGCCCAGGCTAACCCCCACCTGAAAGAGGTGATCGAGCTCTACGGAAAGGTCAGGAGGCTCGAGCAGGTGGAGCTCGCCCACGACTACGGCGGCGTAGCCGACGACCTGAAGTGCTACACCGGGGAGGACATGGAGAGGGTGCTCGGGAGTTTCTCCTCCATCTTCGACGTCGAGGACGAGGACATCGAATCGCTCCGCGGCGCGCTCCTTTCGGGGTCGGTGGATTTCATGGAGCTCCCGAGGCTGTGCGCCGAGGGCAAGGAGCTCTCGGAGGAGTCGAACTCGCTCCTTTACATGGTGAGCAGGCCCTATTTCGTGTCGCTTTCCAGGGGCATAGACGCGGACAACATAAGGTGGGAGGAAGGGCGCTGCCCCCTGTGCAACTCCGTCCCCTCGCTCTCGGTCGTCGAAAGAAACGCGCCCCGGAAGTATCACTGCTCCTTCTGCCGCACCATGGGCCACTACAGAAGGATAGGCTGCCCCTACTGCAAGAGCCAGTCGGCAGAGGACATCGACCTCATGGTGACCGACGAGCTGCCGGGCATGAGGATAGAGGCCTGCGGGAAATGCAACACCTACCTCAAGAGCTTCGAGGCGGAAAAGTTCCCGGGGAACGACATAATGGAGCTCGACATCATCAGCCTGCCCCTGGACATCGTGGCCCGCCAGAAGGGCTTCGTCCGCAGGAGCCCGAACCCGGTGGGGATGACGAGGTTCACCTGAGCCATGGCCCGAAGGCCCGTGGCGATAACCGACCGCTTCGAAAGGCGGATAGACTACCTCAGGGTCTCCGTCACGGACCGCTGCAACCTCAGGTGCGTCTATTGCGCCCCTGAAAAGAAGAGGCGGTTCATCCCCCGGCGGGAGCTCCTCGCGCCCGGCGAGATCGCCCGCTTCGTGGGCGTGGCCCTCCGGCACGGGCTCAGGAGGGTGCGCATAACCGGGGGCGAGCCGCTCCTCAGGGCCGACCTCCCGGAGATAATCTCCTCCGTAAAGTCCCTCGGCGTCCGCGACGTAAGTCTCACGACGAACGGCGTCCTCCTCGAGGAGATGGCCCCGGTGCTCAGGCGCGCCGGGCTGGACCGCGTGAACGTGAGCCTCGACACCCTGCGCCCCGCGCGCTACGCCGAGATAACCGGCGGGGGCGACATCCGCCGGGTCCGGCGGGGCATGGAGGCCGCCGAGGCCCTGGGGCTTTCGCCCGTGAAGATAAACGTGGTCCCCATCCGCGGGACAAACGACGACGAGGTGGCCGACTTCGCCGCCCTCACCCTCGAGCGGGACGTCCACATAAGGTTCATCGAGTACATGCCCGTGGGCCGCACAAGCATCTGCCTCAAGGGAAAGTGCGTTACCAAGGGCGAGCTCATGGAGCAGGTCTCCCGGCTGGGCAGGCTCCGGAAGCTCCCCTTCCGGGGCGCGGGCCCCTCGCGGAACTACCGCCTCGAGGGGGCCCGGGGCATCCTGGGCTTCATAAGCCCCGTGAGCGAGCACTTCTGCGACCACTGCAACCGCCTCCGCCTGACGGCGGCCGGGAGGGTAAAGCCCTGCCTCCTTTCCAAGGCCGAGATAGACATAAAGGCCCCCCTCAGGGGGGGCGCCGAGGACGAGGAGCTGGAGGCGCTTTTCCTGAGGGCCGTGGGCGTAAAGCCCAGGGGGCACCGCCTGGCCGAGGGGGAGCCGCTTCCGGACCTTCCTTCCATGTCCGAGATAGGGGGGTGAGAGGGCCCAAGGTAAAGCGGGTCTACGACAAGCCTGCGAAGTCCGACGGGTTCCGGGTGCTCGTGGACAGGCTCTGGCCCCGGGGCCTCAGTAAAGAGGACGCCCGGGTGGATCTCTGGCTCAAGGACATCGCCCCCAGCGACGAGCTGCGCAAGTGGTACGGCCACGACCCCCGCAGGTGGCCGGAGTTCAAGAGGCGCTACTTCGGGGAGCTCGGGGGAAAGGAAGGCCTCCTCAAGGAGATAACCTCCCGGAAGGGGCAGGTCACTCTGCTTTTCGGCTCGAAGGAAGAAAAGCTCAACAACGCAGCCGCCCTCAAGGAATACATGGAAAAGAACAGGCCCCGAGAGAAGGAACAGGCCTGAGCGCCCCTACCACCAGCGCCAGAGGGATATCACGAAGACTATCAGGAAGACAAGCGCGAGGTTCATGTAGGCGAGGAAGTAAAACACCCTCTCGTGCGTGGGCCTGGCAGGCCTTCCGGCCCTCTCCACGAGCTTTCCCACCAGGGGCATGGACGTTATCTTTTCCTCCCCGTGGGGGGCCTGCTTCAGGGCGTCGGTGAG
Organism: Nitrospirota bacterium; assembly: GCA_050050055.1. Taxonomy (GTDB): domain Bacteria; phylum Nitrospirota; class Thermodesulfovibrionia; order Thermodesulfovibrionales; family JdFR-86; genus JARRNG01. The sequence continues at coordinate 35 of JASFVA010000055.1, read as the reverse complement.
GTCCATGCCCGCCGGGTGCTTCTGGGCGTGCCTGC
>JASFVA010000054.1:0-8170 GCA_050050055.1 Nitrospirota bacterium | reverse complement strand
TGGAGGGCTACGGCCTCAGGGTCGTGGAGCGCGTGCCCGTGGAGATGAAGCCCCACGAAAAGAACGTCATCTACCTGAAGACCAAGAAGAAGAAGCTGGGGCACATGTTAGACAACGTCTGAGGGTGCCCGTTCCCGTCAGACGTCGAAACGAAGGCGCTTTCCCTCTTTCAGCATCGCGAAGAACTCCCTGGCTGTCACGGCGGGACTGAAGAGATAGCCCTGCATCTCCCTGCACCCGGCCTGGCGCAGGAACTCCATCTGCTCTTTCGTCTCTACTCCCTCGGCGACAACGTTCAGACCCAGCGCGCCGGCCATGGAAATGATGGCCCTGGCAAGCTCCGCTGCGCAGGCGTCGTGCATCATGTCGGAGACGAACGACTTGTCGAGCTTTATCGTGCTTATGGGGAACCGCTTGAGCGTGTCCAGGGCCGAGAAACCCGTGCCGAAGTCGTCGAGGCTTATGCGCACTCCTCTTTCAGCAAGTTCGTGGAGCATCTTCTTCATCCGCCCACTGCTCTCGACGGCCATGCTCTCGGTTATTTCGAGTTCCAGCCTGTCCGGCGAGAGCCTGTTCCGCCTCAGGGTGCCCTCGATAAAGCGAAGGAGGCTTTCGTCACTGAACTGCCGCACCGACATGTTGACCGCCACCTTCAAGTTTCCATTCCCCGCCGTCCTCCATAGCCTATGTTGCCGGCAGGCGGTCTTCATTATCCACTTCCCCATGGATTCTATATGGCCGGTTTCCTCGGCCAGGGGGATGAATTTCGCCGGGCTGATAAGCCCTCTGGAAGGGTGGTGCCAGCGCGTCAGGGCTTCGGCTCCCACTATGCTCCCGCTTTCAAGGGACACAATGGGCTGGAAGTGGACTTCCATCTCATGTTTATTCATGGCCCGCCTGAGGTCGGTCTCGAGGGCCACGGTCTCCACCATCTCGTCATGCATGGCCTTGTCGAAAACCGCGAAGAGGGCCTTGCCCGAGGCCTTGGCGCGGTACATCGCCGTGTCGGCGTCGCGCAGGATGTCCTCGGGGTTTTCGTAATGCGTCTGTGAAGAGGCGATGCCGATGCTCACGCTGGAGAAGACCTCGCGCCCGTCCAGCACGAAGGGCCTCGCAAGGATGCTCTGCATCCTTTCTGCGACCTTGGCGGCGCCCTTGGTGGTTGCATCTTCAAGGAGCAGGGCGAACTCGTCTCCTCCCAGACGGGCCACTATGTCAACCGTCCGCATGTGTTTTGTGATCCTTTCCGCCACGGCACAAAGCATCATGTCGCCGGCGGCGTGGCCGAGGCTGTCGTTTATGATTTTGAACCTGTCCAGGTCCAGGTAAAGGAGGGAGAACCGGTAGTCCTCATCGCGCCCGAGCCGCGCGAGAGACGCGTGCAGCTTCTCAACGAGAAACTTCCTGTTTGGCAGGCCGGTGAGGTTGTCGTGGTAAGACTGCCGTTCGGTTTCCTTGGCGTGCTTCCTGGCCTGTTCCGCTTTGTCTCCGAAAGTGCCCACGTAGAACGCCGACAGCAACGAAAGCATGAAACCGCCGGCCATGACGGCCTGCGGATGCCAGCTCGAGCCGATATGCCCGCAGGGCTCGCAGGGCTTGGAGATGACGAGCCATTGCCTGTTTGCCACCTGGATGGTCGCGGAATAATATATTCCGGTTTTCAGTTCCGCAACGGATGGAGCAGGCCCTTCATCTTCTTCGTCGCCGACATTAGGGCAGCTTAAATGCAGGAAGCCGCTGCCCGCTGGGGCACTATTGTCGAATACATAGGTCTTTATTTCGTGGACCCCCAGGTAGGAGAGGGAATGGTCAACGAGGTTGCCGATCCTGAAGACACCGAGGGCGAAGCCTTGCAGCCTGTCCCATCGCTCTTCGTCCGCCCCGGGGAGCGGGTATTTTTCGTACACGGGCCTGAAGATAAGGAGGCCGAATTGTCCTCCGGCCTCCTGAGCGAGCGGTATGCGGGCCGTCGCCGTGATCTGGCCCGACACCCGGGCGAGGTTAAGCGCCCGGAGCCGGGTTTTGTCCGAGGCGAGGTCGAAGCCCAATGCGGCCTCGTTGCCTTCGTAGGGCTTGACGAAGTAGACCGGGAAATACTCTTCCCGCCGGGCGGCTTCCACCATCGTCCCTCCTGCTCCTCTTTCGGTAAAACGGAAACCTTCGAAGCCGCTTCTTCGCGCCAGGTCCTCGTAGAATGCCCTTTCGGTGTCTGGAACCCTGGGTACCCACTCTAGGGCCTGTATGTGGGGTGAATCGCTGAGCATCTTTCCCGCGAAAGTCGCAAACTTCTCCCAGGTGAACTCTTCCGAGGCCTCAAATAGAGCCCCCAGGGCATCGATATTGTGTATTTCGTGATCGATGTTTCTTCTTATGGCGGATACCTTGTCCTGAGACAGCTTGTCGAATGCTATCTGGTAGCGCTCTTTCTCCCATTCCCTGGCAGCCTCGAACATCACGATAGTAATTGCAAAGCCCATCAAAGCGATGAAGAGCGCCAGGCTGTACCGTCTTATCTGCGGAGCCATGTCAACTACCGCCACACCCCAGTGATAAGCCCTTCCTATGGCGGATTGGTTAGTCATCCTTAAATATATACCACAGCGGTAGCATTAACACAACTATGGGTAGAGTGTAGGCCGAAACAGTCCGTATAGTCTGAAAATTTTATTGCAGGAAGGAATTGCCGGCGGGGCTAGGGCTTTTCAATTCCCGACATGAGAAGGCTCTCTGCTGCGGCCTCTTCAGCATCGCACAGGACCTTCAGGTCCCCGTACCGCGTGTAGTCCTCGCGCTTCCACCTGAGGGGTAGGTCCACTATCATGCCGGGGGTCCTTATGGAGCACAGGGCGCTCAGGGTCATCTTGAGGACCGTGAGCTGCTGCGCGGCGTTAAAGGGCTCGCCCAGGGGATGGCCGAAGGGCCACCTGAGGTAGACGCTTCTCGGGGGCCGGACCTTCTCGGTGTACTCCCTCACTATGGATATCCCCACGGTGGGGATGCCGGCCTTTTCCACCTCCCGCTGGACCAGACCCACGGACTGGTTGCATATGCCTCACCCCGGGGTCAGGAGCGCCACGTCCACGCCCGCGCCCCTGAGAATCCCTGCCGCCTCTGGGGCGGTCCTCTCGGTGAGGGTCCGGATGTGCTGCCCCACGATATGGCCCATGAAGCCGATATGGACGTACGAGACTTCCCCGATGGCCCCCTGGGCCGAGAGCTCCCGGAGCCGCTCTACGGGGAACACCACGTTAATGTCCCTGTCGGCGTCGGCGTGGTCATAGTAGTCGTGGGTTATCGTCAGGGTGTCGAGGGGCCTGGCCGCGTCTATCACCCTGAAGGAGGGATCCCCGTGGCTGTCGGCCATGTCGAAGGGCTCCTGGTCCGCGTGGTGGACGCCGGCCGTGGTGACGAGGGCGACCCTGCAGCTGGAAAGGGGCTTTGAAAGCGGGGTCCAGGGGACTTCGCCCTCCGCGCCCGAAGGCGTGAAGGACCTGGTGAGGAGCCTCGAGAGCGAGGAGCTCCTGGCCGCCGCCCTGGCTATGGCCCTGTTTTTTATCCTCCCGAGGGAATTCCTGTCCATGTATAAATCTTAAATAATATGTTTGAAGACATTGTGAATGGGCCCGGCAGGGGCGTGGCTCCGACGATGGCGAAGAAACTCGGCCTAGGGGGGTGCTTCCAAGGGGCTGGATAAGGCGCTTGGGCTAAAGGATTTCCCGTATGGCCTCGGCCAGCCTTCGCTTGGCGGAGGCGAGGTCGCCCTCGATGGTGCAGCCCGCGGCGTTCTTGTGCCCACCGCCGCCGAATCGTTCGGCGACCCGGGCCACGTCGTGCTCGCCCTTGGAGCGCAGGCTCACCTTCCATCCGCCCCCCGGGAGCTCCCGCAGGAAGGCCGAGACCCTGGCGTCCCTTATCATCCGGGAGAAGTTCGAGAACTCCTCGGTGTCCGACACGGCGGTGCCGGTCTGGCGGAACATCTCCTGGGTGGCCACCGTCAGGGCCATGCCGTCATGGAGCTCCAGCGTGCCGAGAGTGCGGCAAAGGAGGTTGAACCGCGGGGTCGACCAGCTTTCGTAAATTCCCTCGGCAACCTCGCCCGGCGCGGCCCCCGCCTCGGCGAGCTCGGCCGCCGTCCTCAGGACCTCGGGGGTGGTGTTGTTGTAGCGGAAGGTGCCTGTGTCCACCGCGATGGCGGCGTAGAGGTTGACAGCCACGGCGGCCGTGATCTCCGAGCCCAGGGCCTTCAGGAGCTCAAACACCATTAGGCCCGTGGCCGGGGCCTGGGGCTCTATCCACCTTACATCGCCGAAGTCGCTTTCCGTCTGGTGGTGGTCGACGACTATTGAGCTCTTAAACGGGCGGCCGTCGACCGCGGCCCTCTCGGGCTTGTTGCAGTCGAGCAAGAGGAGGGCCGAGCCCTCGGTGTCCGCGGGGAGCTCCCTGTTTATCTTTTCGCAGCCGGGCAGGAACCCGTAGAAATCGGGCACGCCGTCGCGGTTATAGAGATAGGCGGTCTTTCCCATGGCCTCGAGGGCCATGGCAAGGGCTATCTGGGAGCCCAGGGCGTCTCCCTCGGGGCTTATGTGCGTGGCCAGCACGAAGTCGGTCCCCTCCCTGAGCGCGGCCACCAACTCCTCGGGCACCCTCACTGCTCGTTCCTCATCTTCTTGAAAAGCTTCTCCATCTTTTCGCCGTAGCGGGTGGTCTCGTCGAAGCGGAACTCCAGGACGGGTATGTTCTTCATCCTCAGGCGCTTCTTGAGCTCCGAGCGTATGAAGCCCTTTGCCGAGCCCAGTATCTCCATGGCGATTTCCCTGTCCTCGTCCTTGAGGGTGCTTACGTAGACCCGGGCCAGCTTGAGGTCGTCGGTGACCTCCACGTCCGTGACGGTGAGGAAGCCCATGCGGGGGTCCTTTACCCTGTTAAGGACGATGTCCGAGACTTCCTCCTTCAGGAGGTGTCCCACTCTCTGGGACCGCTTGTAAGGGAGCATAGGTTTCCGGTATCAGAGCTTGGCGGCGACCTTTTCCATCACGAAGTTCTCGAGGACGTCGCCCACCTTTATGTCGTTGAAGTTCTCTACGGTGATTCCGCACTCGTAGCCGGTCTGGACTTCCTTGGCGTCTTCCTTGAAGCGCTTCAGCGAGCCTATCCGCCCTTCGTAGACGACGATGTTGTCCCTGATCACCCTGATGCCGTCGCTGTTGCGGCTGATGATGCCGTCGGTGACGTAGCTCCCGGCGATGGTGCCGATCCTGGAGACCTGGAATGTCTCCCTGACCTCGGCCCTCCCTATGATGCGCTCCCTGATGGTGGGCTCGAGCATTCCCTCCAGGGCCTTCTTGACGTCCTCGATGGCCTCGTAGATGACGTTGTAGAGCCTGATGTCGATGCCCTCGCGCTCCGCGGCCTGCGAGGCCTTGACGTCGGGCCGCACGTTGAAGCCGATTATGATGGCGTTGGAGGCGGCGGCCAGCATTACGTCGGACTCGTTGATTCCGCCGACGGCCGAGTGGATGGCGTTTATCTTGACCTCGGGGTGGGTGATGTTCTTGAGGGCGTCGTTGATGGCCTCTATGGAGCCGTGGACGTCGCCCTTGATGATGATGTTCAGGTCCTTGATCTCGCCTTCCTTGATCTTCTTGTAGACTTCGTCGAGGCTGAGCTTGCCCATCCTCACCGCCTCGCGGCTCTTTTGCTTCTGGAGCCTCGCCAGGGCGACCTGGCGGGCCTTCTTTTCGTCCTCCACCGCGGCGAAGGTGTCGCCGGAGCTGGGGACGTCGCCGAAGCCCACGACCTCGGCGGGCGTGGAGGGGCCGGCCTCCTCGATTCGCTTGCCCGCGTCGTTGGTCAGGGCCCTGACCTTGCCGTAGTTGACTCCCGAGATGAAGGCGTCGCCGACCTTGAGGGTGCCGGACTGCACGAGCACCGTGGCCACCGGGCCCTTGCCCTTGTCGAGCCTGGCCTCTATGATGACCCCCTTGGCGGGCTTGTCGGGGTTGGCCTTAAGCTCCATGACCTCGGCCTGCAGGGCTATCATCTCCAGGAGGTTCTCTATGCCGACACGCTGCTTGGCCGATATCTCCACGAATATGTTGCTGCCTCCCCAGTCCTCGGGTATGATGCCGTACTCGGAGAGCTCGTTTCTCACCCGGCCGGGGTCGGCCTCCGGCTTGTCTATCTTGTTCACCGCCACGATTATGGGAACACCCGCGGCCTTGGCGTGGTCTATGGCCTCCACCGTCTGGGGCTTGACGCCGTCGTCCGCCGCCACCACGAGCACCACGATGTCGGTGGCCTTGGCGCCCCTGGCCCTGAGGGCGGTGAAGGCCTCGTGGCCCGGGGTGTCGAGGAAGGCTATCTCCTTGCCCTTCAGGGAAACCTTGTAGGCGCCGATGTGCTGGGTGATGCCCCCGGCCTCGGTCTCTATCACGCGGGTCTCCCTTATGGCGTCGAGCAGAGAGGTCTTGCCGTGGTCCACGTGCCCCATGACCGTGACTATGGGCGAACGGGGGAAGAGCTTCGAGGCGTCCTCGGGCGTTTCCTCCATGGCCGTGACGTCCTCGACGGGGGCCGCCTCTACCTTCATGCCCAGGGAATCGGCCACGAGGAGCGCGGCGTCAAGGTCCACCGGCTGGTTGATGTTCGGCATGTAGCCCAGGTCCATGAACTTCTTGATGATTTCGGGCGTCTTCATGCCCATCAGGTCGGCCAGCTCCTTGACCGTGAGCCCTTCGTGTATCTTCAGGGACTTCTTCCTGGGCGCCGTGCCGGAGGGCTGGGGCTTCGTCGCGGCCTTGGCGGGCGCGAACCTCCCCCTGCCGGACTTTCTCTGGGTGGGGTGGAACTTCTTGCTCTCTATCTTTCTGATGGCCTGGAAGGCCTTCTGCATGCCGGGCTTGGCGCGGAATTTCTCCATTTTTTCGGCGTCCAGGGTCTTTTTGAACTTGTCCGGTACCTTGAGCTCCTCTTCCTCCTCGGGGGCCGCAGGGGCTTCCTTTTTCTCCAACATGTCGCCGATGGTGGTCTTTCCGTGCCTCTTCTTGGGCCAGGGCTTCGCCCGCTTTTCGCCCTTACGGGCGGGTTTCCTCTCGGAAACAGGGGCCGGCTTGGCCCCGGGCTTCGGGGCGGGCTTGGCCGGGGGCTTCGGGGCGGCCTTGGCCGCCTTTGCCCTGGGGGCTTCCTTCTTGGCCTTCCTGGGAGCCTTCTTGGCCGGCCTGGCCTCGGGCCTTCCGGGGGCCTTCTTCTTCTCCGGCGCGGCCTTCTTGAAGGCCCTGACCACCTTCGCAACGGTCTCCTCGTCGAGGCCTGAAGAGTGGGTCTTGCCTTTTATGCCGAGCTTATCGAGCCCGGCGATGAGCTCCTTGTTGGGAACGCCCAGTTCCTTGGCGAGCTCGTATATCCTCTTTTTTGCCATATAAGTGCTTTGTTTCCTCCTGAGCGAGACTTGTAGCCGCTTATCTTAAAATGGTATCATAAAAATCGTTTCTAAATCAATTAAGTGACCCAAGGAGGCATAGGTGGCTACCTGCAGGATTTGCGGAAAGGGAAAGACCGTTGGCAACAACGTAAGCCATGCCAACAACAGGACGAAGAGGCAGATTTACCCCAATATCCAGAGGATGAAGGTCGTGCTGGACGGAAGGACCCAGAAGACCTACGTCTGCACCCGGTGCCTCCGTTCGGGACTCGTGCAAAAGGCGGTCTGAGGCCATGGAAAGGGCCGGCTCGGCATTAGGCCCTCTCGTCAAGGACCTCGGCCTCGAGGACGCTTTAAGGCTTTACCGCATCAAGGAGGCGTGGAAGGAGGCCCTGGGCGAGCCCCTGGCGCTTCACACCGCGCCGACCTCCCTCAAGCGCGGCCTTCTCCACATCAACGCCGACACCCCCGCCTGGCTCCAGCAGGCCGGCTACTTCAGGGAGAAGATACTCGAGAAGCTAAAGCGCTTCGAGGTGAGCGACATCCGGGTGAAACTCGGCAGAGTGGCGCCCGAAAAACCCCGCCGGAGGGCCCGGGAAGAAGACGCCTTCACGGAGCCCGACCCCGCCCTGATAGAAGGGCTGCTTTCGCCCATCCGTGACGAGGGGCTGAGGGAAAGCATCCGCGGCGCGGCCAGGAAAGGGCTCGGCCGCAGGAGGAAGAGCCCGGCCTGAGCGCCGGCTTCCGGCC
>JASFVA010000053.1:0-8176 GCA_050050055.1 Nitrospirota bacterium | reverse complement strand
GGTCTTCGAGGCCGTGGAGCGGACGCTCCTCGAGGAGGGCCTGGCCCGCAGGGGCGACACGGTGGTGATAACCGCAAGCGCCCCCATAGGGGGCGAGGGAAAGACCAACATCATGAAGCTCCACCGCCTGGGGGGATAGTCCGCCGCCCCTCTCTCCGCTAAGCTTCCTCCATCTCCATGGAGGTGGTGACCTCCACGCACCCGGCGATGCTCTGGGCCACGGGGCAGCGTCCCGCGTGGAAGCCGTGCACCCGCTCCACTGTCTCCCTGTCGCCGGGGCCCGCCTTCAGATGGTAGGTCACGTGCACTCGCCTGAGAATAATGAGGTCCCCCTTCTTTTCTATTTCTCCCCTGGCCTCGGACGAGAGCCTCCCGTCCCCGGCGGGCACGCCGCGCGCCTCCAGCGCCCCGGCAAGCGTGCCCGTGAGTCAACCCGCCGCGGCAGCCACCAGGTAGTCCAGGGTGGCGGCGTGGGGCTCGAACTCCCCCTCTTTGAGGCCGTAGTGCTCGGCAATCTCCGAATGGACGCCGAAGAGCACGGGCTCACTCTCCGCCGGGAGGTGCGCCCTCCTGAGCGGCCCCTTGAGCCTCTCTATCCTCACGTTTGAAACATATGCCGGATTTTCCTTCATGCGAGCCTGCCCTCCTTGTATAACGTTTTCTTCCTTCCGATTATAGAGGCTCGGAGCGGGGAGGGATAGGGGGGAACCCCTGCGAAACTCCAGCGCCTTGGGATGAGGGAGGGATGCGACTGCGCGACTCTCTGCGTTCGGGATGGCCTCGTGCCCGTGCCGGCGAATAATCTCATTGAAAATCAATGGGATATGATATTCGCCCACAGAGCCCTTGACATCTCGTGTAACATACGCTACATTATAATCAGATGCTACGCAAAGGAGGCCGACATGAAAAAGACGACACTACCAAAGAAACCCCTGAGCGAGAGGTTCGGGGAGAGTTTCGTCAAGGTCGCTTTCGCCGAAGCCGGCGAGTTATACCCCAGGAAGCCCCTCAAGAAACCTCTCAGGAAGGGAAGGGTCAAGGCGCCCGTATGCGCTAACGGTGAGACGTCCTCGGGGCTCTGCGCATGAAGGAAACAGGCCTAAGGAGGGAACGCCGGGGGAAGAGCAAGTCCGTCCCCGAGAGGGAAGCGCACCCGGCCGAGGGATGGCTCCTGTTCTTCTACAGCGTTCCCTCGGAACCCGTCAAGAACAGGATGAAGGTATGGAGGAAGCTAACCAAGATGGGCGCGGCGCAGCTGAAGGGCTCGGTCTATATTATCCCCTACGGCGAAGAAAACTACGAGATGCTCCAGTGGCTCGTCTCCGAGGTCGCCTCCATGGGCGGGGAGGCGGCTTTCATTAGGACCACAAGGATAGAGAGCATGGGGGACGGCGAGGTGGTGGAGCTTTTCGACCGGGCGAGGGAAAAGGACTATCAGGCCATAGAAAGGAAGGTGGATGAGCTAGAGACGAGGCTCGCCAGCGTAAGAAAGGGAAGCAGAATCAAGCTGGGGAGCATCGCCGACCGCATCGACAGGCTCGCCCGCGAGTTCGAAGAGATAAGGAAGATAGACTTCTTTACGTCTGCCGCCGGGGAGTCGCTCGGGGGGAGGATAGAAGCTCTCAGAAAAGAGACTGCCGCCCTGGCGGGGCACGAAGGTGAAAGGCCTGAAGTGTCGGAAATAGCCAAAAGAGATATCGCCGACTACCAGGGCAAGACCTGGATCACGCGGCCTAAGCCCTTTGTGGACAGGATGGCCACGGCATGGCTGATCAAGAGGTTTGTCGACAGAGAGGCCGTCTTCGGCTTCATGGAGGAGAAAGACCTGAAGCTCAAGAGCGGGGATGCGGTAAGTTTTGATATCCAGGGCGGGGACCTGACCCATCTGGCAGACATGTGCACTTTCGAAGTGGTCATGAGAAGCTTCGACCTCAAGGACAGGGCCCTCAGGAAGCTCGCCGAGCTGGTCCACGAGCTGGACCTCAAGGACGGCAAGTTCGACAGCCCCGAAGCCAGGGGCGTGGAGGGAGTCCTCCGGGGGGTTCGGAAAACCGCAAAGAACGACGCCGAGATGCTCGAAAAGGGCATGGAAGTCTTCGACATGCTCTACGTCTCGAAGGCGTAGCGGGTAAGCATCAAAGACATGTCGAACCCGGCGGCGGGAGGTGCGCCCTCCTGAGCGGCCCCTTGAGCCTCTCTATCCTTACGTTTGAAACATATGCCGGATTTTCCTTCATGCGAGCCTGCCCTCCTTGTATAACGTTTTCTTCCCCCGATTATAGAGGCTCGGAGCGGGGAGGGATAGGGGGGAGGGGTGCGAGGTTGGCCGGTATATTGCGGAGTTCACCTGCTTAGCCACAATAGGGACATAATCCTATACTTTTGATTTCCACTTGAACGCTTGCGAGATCCTAATGCAGCCGGAATGGAATCCAGGCTTAGTTGAGAGGGATAAGGACGACAATGGCAGTCCATGTATCCGCCAGGGAAGGTGTCAGGCGATGCATTTCTGGTATACTCCTGGCTGGTTGCAGACCCTGCTTTCCCGGGCCAGAGGATTTTGTGCTACCTGCCTCGGGTTCCGGCCCGCTTTTCTTCAATATCGGTTAAAATATGGCTATAACCTGTGCGGAGGTGCTGGATGGGTCTTCTTAAAAAGATTTTCGCCAAGCCGAAAGCGCCGGGCTCCGGGGAGATAAGGGAAGCGGTGCGCGTAAAATACCGGGAGGTAGCCGCCTCTGCTGAGGGAAAATTCAAATACCCCACTGGACGGAGCGGGGCCGAGGCCCTGAAATATGACCGGTCAGTTATTGAGTCCATGCCTGAGGGGCTTATTGAGTCTTTCTGCGGAGTAGGTAACCCCTTCAGCCTCGGGCCGGCAGAGGCCGGCCAGTCTGTGCTGGACGTGGGCTGCGGGGCCGGATTCGACCTCATCGCCGCAGGCAGGCTCGTGGGGTCGGAGGGCCGGGCCAGTGGGATAGACCTTACGCCTGAGATGGCGGAGAAAGCCCGCCACAATCTTGAAACAGCCGGAATAGCCGGGGAGGTTAAGGTGGCCGGCTGCGAGGAGATACCCTTCCCCGACGAGGAGTTCGACCTGGTGATATCAAACGGGGCGCTCAATCTCTCGCCTGAGAAGGAGAAGTGCTTTGCGGAAATATTCCGGGTTCTGAAACCGGGCGGCAGGCTCCAGCTCGCGGACATAGTGCTCAAAGGCGACCTGCCGGAGGAGAAGGCCCGGAGCCTTGACGCCTGGTCGGACTGAGTAGGCGGGGCGGTCCTCGTGAAGGACCAGATAAGGCTCATGGAGCAGGCCGGGTTCAGGGACGTAGAGTTCGCCGGGATGACGGGAATGGCGACGTCGAAGTTTACGGAAGGGGCGCTGTTTAAGGCGAGGAAATAGGTTTCCGGGATTTCGATTCATACCGCTTCAGGCAGCCATAGGGATTTTGGCGACTTCACCTACGAGACTTCGAAATTATATGGTAATAAGGTCTGTGGTTTAACATTAATAATCCACAACGTCTCGCATTTTCTTGAGATTTGGCAAGGCGGCATCGAACTCTTTCAATGCATACCTTCCATGTCCTCCGGAAAGCCCGACACCGTAGCGCACCAATGAGTGGGATAAAAGAGGCCGGGGTAAAAAAAGCCCTCTCGCCGTCGGGCTCAGCATATGTAGGGTGGGCTGTGCCCACCTTCTTATTACTCTCCGCCAATATTCTCCGGAAAATCCGGCTCCGCAGCGCCCCAATGCTCGGGATAAACACCGGCCCTCACGTAGCTATGGAACGTCGAATGCTCCCAATCCTTCGGTGACACGACCAAACCGTGTTTAACGGGATTATAATGGATGTAATCGCAATGAATCCTGAAATCCCCATCGTCCCTTATCAGGTGCTCCCAGAAACGCCGCTGCCAAATGGCCGATTCCCTATGGCGCACGCGTGACGCATTTGGCCTGGGAATATTCAGCTTGCCTTTCATCCTTTTTGTAAAGTCTTTCTTAATCAGCCCCCATCTCAAGGAATAATCATTGTCACCTTCCGGAAGCTCCCAGATGCAATGCAGATGATCGGGCAAGAGGACCCATGCCTTTGTATCGAAGGGATATGATTTTTGGACATCGGCCAAGACTGCTTCTAATGCCGCCCGTGATTCATTAAGGCACAGGAAAGGCTGCCTTTGATGAGTGATGACCGTAAAGAAATACGTGCTTCCGTCTCTGACTCTTCGGTAGTTTGGCATGCACTCTAAGGGTGGGCATAGCCCACCCTACGTTGATGATAATTGCCTGTAATCGACAATGCTATTTCCTGGGAACGTGGCAAGCGCCTCCCGCCTCAATCCCCCCGCAAATAATCCCCCAGCCTTCCGCGGTCGTGCTCGTCCTCGTGGCAGTAGACGCAGAGGTTCTCCCAGTTTGAGCCGTCGGGGGGGTTGTTGCGGTGGTCGCCGTCGCGGTGGTGGACCGTCAGGAGGTGGCGGGTGGCGTGGTCGAACTCGCGGCCGCACTTGGCGCAGACGAGGCCGTGTATTCTGAGGGACCGCTCCCTGTAGTCGTCTTTTTGGGGGGCGGCCAGGCCCTTGAGCTCTCTTATTACTTCCTCAAGCGGCCTTTCGCTCTTCTTGCGCTGGGGCCACCTGCGCCTTCTCACGCCCGCCGGCCCTCGTTTCCGTCCCAGGGCCAGAGGATGGCCCGGTTCTTGCCCCTGCGCTTGGCCTCGTAGAGGGCGTCGTCGGCGCGCCTAAGGGCCTCGCGGATGTTTGGCGTGTCCCTGCCCACCTCCACCACGCCGATGCTCACCGTGAGCTTCTGCTTCCCCTCCAGGGCGATGAATCGGGTGGACTCCACCTGGCGCCTGATGTTGTCGGCCGCGGCCAGGGCGGCCTCGCCGCCCGTGTGCGGCAGGATGGCGGCGAACTCCTCGCCCCCGTAGCGGGCGAAGACGTCTCCCTTCCTGAGGTTCCTCTTCACTATTTCCGAGATCTCCCTGAGCAGGGCGTCCCCGGCCATGTGGCCGAAGCGGTCGTTGACGACCTTGAAGTCGTCTATGTCGAGGAACATCACCGAGAGGCTGTGGCCGTACCTGTCCAGGAGGGTGCGCTCGGCCTCGAGCCTTTCGAAGAAGTAGCGCCTGTTGTGGACGCCCGTGAGGTCGTCCAGGACCGAGATGGCCCGGAGCCTCTCGTTGGCCTCCGTAAGCTCGGCGATGCGCCTGCCCAGGCTGGACTCCACCACCTCCATCTGGCCCCTGAGCACGTCGATGGCCTGCCTCCACTCCTCGGCCGGTCCGGGGCCGGCGCCAGGGGCCTCGGCGTGAGGCGCCTCGAGCTGCGCCGGGGCTTCCATAGCGGCGGGGGGCACATCGATCTGCGCGGGGGCTTCCATGGCGGCGGGGGGCACATCGATCTGCGCCGGGGCTTCCGCCTCGGCGAGGACGGATGCCCCCGGGAGCCGTCTTTGGAACATGAGGCCCACCTTGTATATCCTGTTAGAGACCTGCTCGCACCACTTCACCTCGGCGGGGATGGGCTCCGGGTGGAGCTGGCCGCTGAAGACCGTGACGGCCTGGCTCTTGCCGAGGGGTTCGTGGGAATAGATGCCCAGCCCCTGGCCGCTGAGGTTCAGGGTTACGCCCACGGCGTTCCGCGATACGAGGTTCCCGTGCTCAGCGCGGTTATACGCGTAGTCCACGGTGGTGGCGAAGGGCCTTCTTTCCTCCGCCCGCCTGTCGCCGTTTGAGCCCGCTTCCCCGGCCCATGCCTTGCCCCAACTCGGCTTCTCCAATTTCCTCCCTCGGCTGCGCGAGAGACCCCCGGCCTCCGCCATGTGTTCGATACCGGCAAGCAATGCGAAATTCGAACCCGTTCTTTTCCCCAGCCGCATCTCGACCCAGGGGGAGAGGACTGCGGCATCGCCCGCACCGGATTTCACCTCAATTTTACAATACCGGGAATATATCTGTCTCGGAAAATATTGTGTTGAGATTCATTCTCTCGCAATAACGCTCCCAAACGCCGGCCCTGGGCGTTCCCCCTCACAGGGCGCGCTATTTTGCAGCCCGGAGGGCCCCCGGCTAAGCGCGGGTCCGCCCGCGGGGCTTGGCGGGGGGCTGCGGCGAAGGGGGGAGATGGTGGGCAGTCGCAGATTCGAACTGCGGACACCGGGATTTTCAGTCCCGTGCTCTACCGACTGAGCTAACTGCCCGTACCATAAAATTTAATCATCCGAATTAGTTATTGTCAAGCCGCCTTCCGCTCCCTTATTATATATGATGCTTTATCAGAGGTTCGGAAGGCCGAAGCGCAAGCCCGTTTACAGGCCCTACGCGTTTTCTTTCCTCTCCGGCGTCGTCCTCGTGCTCTGCTTCCCCACGGCGGGGCTCTGGGGGCTGGCCTGGGTGGCCCTGGTGCCGTTTCTGGCCTCCCTCCGGGAGGTCGGCCCCGGCGGCGGCTTCAAGGCCGGCTTCATGATGGGCCTGCCCTATTTCTTCGGCACCCAGTACTGGATATACCACTCCATAAGCCACTACGGCGGGGCCTCCTTCGCCGTGGCCATCTCGGCGGTCCTGCTGCTTGCGGCCTACGAGAGCCTCTACACCGGGGTTTTCGGCATGCTGTTTTCCTACTCCATAAGGAACACCCCCCTCCCGGCCCTCTTCCTGGCCCCCGTCTACTGGGTGGTGGCGGAGTTCGTCCGCTCCTACGCCCTGACGGGCTTCCCCTGGTCGAGCATCGGGTACACCCAGCACGGGTTCCTCACGGCCATACAGTTTGCCGACATAACCGGTGTCTACGGGGTCTCCTTCCTCGTGGTGGCCGTAAACGGCGCGGTGGCCGACCTCTTCATCACCCACCAGAGGAGGTCCGAAAAGCCCCTGGTGAACCTCTGGCCCACGGCGGTGGGCCTCGCGGCCCTGGCGGTCTTCGCCCTGGCGGTCCTGGGCTACGGGCAGTTCAGGCTCAACCAGCACAGGCCCGGGCGGGAGGTGAAGATAAGCGTGGTCCAGGGCAGCGTGGACCAGAGCGTCAAATGGGACCCCGCCTACCGCGACGAGGTGCTGGGCATCTACGAGGGGCTCACGGCGGGCGTGGCCGCCGAGGGGCCGGGGCTCGTCGTGTGGCCCGAGACGGCGGCGCCCTTTTACTGGGAGCGCGACCCCGAGGAGACCTCGGAGCTGCGCCGGTTCGCCTCGGCCCTCCGGACGGAGCTCCTCTTCGGGGCCGTCACGGCCAAGGACGCCTACGAGCTCTCAAACAGCGCGGTGCTCATCGGCAAAAGTGGAGAAACCCTTTATATATATGATAAAATACACCTGGTTCCCTTCGGGGAGTACGTGCCCCTCCGGAGCGTGCTCGGCCTCTTCGTAAACAGGCTCGTCGAGGGGGTCGGCGACTACGTGCCCGGGCGGAGCTACGAGAAGGCCGAGGCCGAGGTCGGGAGTTTCGGCACCCTCGTCTGCTACGAGGTGATATTCCCGGGCCTCGTCAGGAAGTTCTACAAGCGGGGCGGCGACCTGATGGTCAACATCACCAACGACGCCTGGTTCGGCCGCACCACGGGCCCCTACCAGCACTTCTCCATGGGCGTGCTGAGGGCCGTGGAAAACCGCAAGCCCCTGGTGAGGGCGGCGAACACCGGCATATCGGGCTTCATAGACTCCAGCGGGAGGATACTCAAGGCCCTGCCGCTCTTCGAGCGGGGGGCCATAACGGAGGAGATAAGGACAGACTCGACCAGGACGTTTTATTCGAGATTCGGAGACCTGTTCTCCTATCTCTGCATAATAACGACAGTCATACTCCTGGCCAGCATAAGGAGGCAGTAAGAGATGCAAAAGACGGAGATCAAGGACGAGCTCCTGAAGCTCAGGAAAAAGGTGGACCACCTCAGAGGTTATCTTTGATATACCCCGCCTGGAAAAACAAGTAGCCGACATACAGAAGAAGCTCCAGACCGAGGAGTACTGGTCCTCGCCCGAGAAGATGCAGGCCCTGGGCAAGGAGAAGGCCCGGGCCGAGGCCGTGCTCAGCCCCTTCCGCGAGGCGGTGGACAGGCTCCTGTACCTCGAGGATTCCTCGAAGATACTCGAGGAGGAGGAAGGGGAGCTCTTCGCGGGCGAGATCGCGCGGGAGACGGAGGAGCTGGCCGAGGCCGTGGAGGAGCTGG
>JASFVA010000052.1:0-8224 GCA_050050055.1 Nitrospirota bacterium | reverse complement strand
TGGGCTACAGCGAGGTCGCCCAGGCCAACCCCGGCGTGGACCCCTGGCTCCCGGGCGACGGGACCGAGATAGTCATGCCCACGATGTGGGTCCTTCCCCACGCCCCCCGTGAGGGCATAGTGGTGAACCTCGCCGAGATGCGCCTCTACCACTACTTCGAGGCCGGCGGAAGAAGCCTCGTGAGGACCTATCCCGTGGGCATAGGGCGCGAGGCCTTCGACACCCCCACGGGAAGTTACGCCGTGGCGCAGAAGCTCCGGGACCCCTCCTGGACGGTGCCTGAGACCATCAGGGCGGAAGACCCCTCGCTCCCGGCGGTGGTGCCCCCGGGGCCCGAAAACCCCCTGGGAAGGTTCGCCCTTCAGCTTTCGGACCCCTCCTACCTCATCCACGGCACCAACAGGCCCCTGGGCATCGGCCGCAGGGTCAGCCACGGCTGCATCAGGATGTACCCCGGCGACATCGCGTCGCTCTTCGGGGCCGCGGCGCCGGGCACCCCGGTGCGCATAGTCTACCAGCCCGTCAAGGTCGGCAGGAGGCACGGCGCGGTCTACGTGGAGGCGCACCGGGGCTACATGGAGGAGAGTGAAAGCGGCCTCTGGGAAAGGGCGGAGGAGCGCCTGGCCGAAGAAGGGCTTCTGGGCGAGACCGACTCGGCCCTCCTCCACAGGGCGCTCAGGGAGCGCACGGGCGTGCCCCTGAGGGTCACGCCCTGAGGAAATCAGCCTCGCGGAAGCGGCCCCCAGCCTCGATGATCAAGGACTCGCGGGACCGCCTCCGCGGAAAACGGCGCCACCGGGGGTGGATTACTTCATCTGCCTTAGTTCGAAGGCCTTCTCGGACTTCATCGCCGCGTCCTGAGCGGCCCGGGCAGCGGCCTCGGCCCTGCGGGCGGCCTCGTCGGCCTTCCGGGCAGCGGCCTCGGCGTCGGCGGCCCCGGTGCCCGGCTCCATCTGTTCGAGGGCGGTGACCCTCTCGTCGAGGTCCGAGACCCTCGCTTCCAGGTCGTCCAGGCGGGACTCCGCCGTCGTGAGCCTCTGGTCGAGGGGTTCTATCTGTTCCTTGACCCACTGCTGGCTCGCGCAGCCCGAAAGGACGAACAACGCACCCATCACAACCAACAAGCGCCACACCTTCATAGGCCATCACCTCCAAAGTAATATGCCGATAGTCTATAACATCTCATAAAAAAATGGGCATGTCAATTTCCCCGCGCCTTCCCCCGGCGCCGCGGGGAACGGCCTTTACTTTCAGCGGCCGGTGCGGCTAATCTTTTGGAGCCGCAAACCGCGGCAATAACCGATAAGGAGATATGCCGGAATGGAACTTCTTTTCGACCCCAACGCCTGGGTGGCCCTGGTGACCCTCACGGCGCTGGAGATAGTGCTCGGCGTGGACAACATTATCTTCATCTCCATACTGAGCGGCAGGCTGCCCGAGGCCCAGAGGCCCAGGGCCCAGAGGCTGGGGCTGCTTTTCGCCATGGCCACGAGGATACTCCTCCTCTTCGCCCTCACCTGGCTCATGAGGCTCTCGGCGCCCCTCTTCGCGGTGCTCGGCAACGAGATATCCGGCCGGGACCTGATACTCCTCCTGGGCGGGCTCTTCCTCCTGGGAAAGAGCACCCTGGAGATACACGACAAGCTCGAGGGCTCCGGGGAGGAGGCCCCCGGGGCGAAGGCGCGGGGCGCCTTCTGGGGCGTGATAGCGCAGATAATGGTGCTTGACCTGGTCTTCTCGCTGGACTCGGTGATAACCGCCATCGGCATGGCCAGGGACCTGGCCGTGATGGTGGCGGCGATAGTGATAGCCGTGGGGTTCATGATGGTCTCGGCGGCAAGCGTGAGCCGCTTCATAGACCGCCACCCCACGGTGAGGATGCTGGCCCTGAGCTTCCTCCTCCTGGTGGGCGTAGCCCTGATAGGCGACGGCCTGGACCTCCACATCCCCAGGGGATACATCTACTTCGCCATGGGCTTTTCCGTCTTCGTGGAGATGCTGAACCTCCGCCTGAGGAAGCCGGCAGCCCCGCCCGTGAAACTCCGCCAGCCGCACCTGGAGGAGGGGTGAGGGCGCGGGCGCTACTTCTTGTACATCCTCTGCTCTTCGTCCACCTCGGGGACCCTGAGCAGGCGCTCCTCCGGCGGCTTCTTCAGCTCTTCCTCGATGTACTTCGCCCTGTCGGCGATGGTGGGGGGCTTTTCGTCCACGTTGCGCATGAAGCGCCAGAGCCATCCCGGCCCCTCGGCAATCCTGGGGTTGAGCTCCATGGCCCTCCTGTAGTCGGCCAGGGCCTCGGCGTATCTGCCCATCCGGTCGTGGAGGATGCCGCGGTCGGCGTAGGCCACGGCGTTTTCCGGGTCGAGCTCGAGGAGCCTGTCGAAGTTCTCCAGGGCCTTTTCGTTGGCTCCCTTCTGCATGTAGGCCACGGCCAGGCCCAGGCGGGCGCCCTTGTGCCGGGGGTTTTCGCTGAGGGCGGCCCTGAACTCCTCGATGGCCCCTTCCAGCTGGCCGTCCTCGAGGCTGTAGTTGCCCCTCTTGACCTCGTAGTCCCCGGGGGTCCGCTCGCTCGTCCGCCAGTAATATACGAAGGCCACCACCGCGGCGAGGATCAGGAGCGCGATGACGCCGCCCCGGTTCCTGTCCAGGAAATTACTGCCCACCGGCGCCCCCGAAGTACTTGAACATGATCACCCTGTTATAGACGAAGGCGAAGGTCAGGGCAACCACGGCGGCTATGTAGGTGGACCGCCTCCGTATGGCTGCGGCCTCCTCGGCCGTGGCCTCGCGGTTCTCCTTGCGCTGGAACCTGTTAATCCCTATGGAGGAGATGAGTTTCCTCGTGGGGAAGAACAGAATCAGCCCCAGGATGAAGGAAGTCGCGCCGTACCATATGACCATAACGTTTTCCATAGACTATTTTACACCATGCCGGGGAAAGGAGGTCCCGCGCCCCGGAGGGGTAAGTTACGGAGCGCGGGACCGGAGAAAAGGGCTGCGTTTACGGCTTGTCCACGTCGAGCCTCGCGACCCTGGCGTCGCCGATGTCCTCCACGAGCGCCGTTATCTCCTTCTCGGGCATCGTGGACATCTGCATCTTGTACGCCAGGAACCACATCATGAACACCCCGAGGGCCCACCAGATGATGTGCCACGCCCAGATGCTGGGTATGCCGAACACCCAGGTGGCGGAGTCGTTGGGGTTTCCGAAGATGGTGTTTCCTATGACCGCGCCCGGCCCGATGCCGAAGAAGAACCACACGAGCGTGATTATCCAGGCGATGGGCTTGAGGCCCAGCTTCGAAGCGGGCAGGGCGGCGTGCTCCTTCAGGAACTCGTGGTACTTGGCCTTGTGCTCCTGCTCGTCCCTGTTCTGCGTGAACATGGAGATGATTATCGCCAGGCCGAGGTTGAACAGCAGGCCCCAGCCGGCGGAGTGTATGGTGAGGGGCCAGCGCCCCCAGGCCTCGATGCCGAACCACTGCTGGCCGATGGTCTCGGTGAGCGTGACGGCGATGATTCCCGCTATGAGGCCGAAGGTGACGCCCGTCCTCGTGAACCAGGGCACCCAGCAGACCGCGATGAGGGCGGGCCACATCTGGAAGCCGTAGGCGACGGCCAGGCCCCCCAGGAGAACCAGGGCGTCCTTGGACGTGGTGGCCACGAAGAGGGCCGCGCCGGTGATGACCAGCACTCCGATACGGCCGAAGAGCTTCTGCGTGGTGTGCGAGGCGCCGGGGTTGAGGAACCTCTTATAGAGGTCCCTGGTGAGCATTCCCGCCGCCGTGGACATGTAGGCCGCGCCGGTGGACTGCATGGCCGCCAGGGCGCAGACCGCCAGGAGGCCCACCGCCCAGGGGGCGCTGTCCGAAAGCAGGCGGATGAGCGCCGGGACGACCATCCCCTGCTTGCCCTCGGTAGCCATGAGGTCCCCGCCGATCTGGAGGTAGTCCTTGTAGCCGGCCTGGATCATCAGGGGGTCGGCGCCTATCAGGTGGGCGCCCAAGCCCTGTATGGCCGTGAAGACGATGAGGATGAAGCCTATCCCGAACGAGGAGGCCCACACCTGCTGGGGCGCGAAGGGCCTGGGGTTCTTGTTCGAGAACGACCACATCGAGAACGCCGGGGCCGACTGGATGCCCATGAGGGCGAACATGTAGGTCAGCACCATCACGCCGGTCCAGGCGCCTCCCGCGGCGCTGGGGCCGCTCTTGACGAACTGTATCACGCCCGGTATGGCGATATAGTGGCTGTAGTCGTCGGGAGTTCGCTTGGGGTCGAGCTGGGCCAGCTTGGCGATGCCCTCGCTCAGGGGCCCCATGCCGCCGACGAAGTTCAGGGTGATGAGCCCTATGGCCACTATGCCCAGGGCCAGCAGTACGCACTGGGCGGTGTCCACGTAGGCCACGGCCCTGAGCCCGCCTGAGGCCACGTAGATGACGACGACCAGCGACAGGAGCCACATGCCGACTTCGACCCCCATGAGGCCGTCGGTGAGGACGTTGAAGAGGAATCCCGACGCCCTCAGCTGAACCCCCAGGTACGGGACCGAGAAGACCAGGGCCACCACGACGGTCAGTATCCTCATGGCGTCGGACCTGAAGTAGTCGTGGAACATCTCGCCCGGCGTGACGTAGCCGAACCGCTTGCCGAGCATCCACTGGCGCTTGAGGAATATGACGCCCGTGAACGGGATGGTTATCGCGTAGAAAGATGCGTAGGCGTACTGGAACCCGTCGCGGTAGACGAGGCCCGGGTGCCCCATGAAGGTCCACCCGGAGAAAGACGTCGCCGTTGCCGCCAGCACGAACACCCATATGGGGATGGTCCTTCCGGCTATGAAGTAGTCGGAAGCCGTCTTGGCTTTCTGTGCGCCCTTTATGCCCCAAAAGATGCAGTAGGCCCAGTAGGCAGCGACGAAGATGAAAAGCCACATTACTGAACTACTCAATTCCTGTTACCTCCTTTTCTGTTTTAGAGTGCGAGATACCTGGTATACGATTCGCGTGTCTATGCCTCCCTCCCCCTGTATTTAAAATTTACCCACCGATAACAGCTCGTCCAGCCTCCTGACCCCCGCCCTGGCGAGAAAATGAAGGAACCGCTGGAACAGCTGCGCGGTGAGATAAGCGTCGTTGAAGGCGTTGTGCGACTTCTGCGGCTCCACACCGTAGCTCCGGGCCATGGAATACAGGTCCTTGAGGACGGTGGCCCCCCCGAAATGCCTCTTGAACGTCGAGTCGTTGTCGTAGAGCCACTCGTGGACGGCCGAGGTGTCCACGGCGGGGTTGCCGAGGGTTATTCCGAAATGCCTTTTCAGCGAGCGGTTGACGAAGTTGAGGTCCACGTTGACGAAGTGGCCCACCAGCACGGCGCCGCCGATGAACTCCAGGAAGTCGGCCAGCACCGCGGCGGGCTCCTCGGCCTCGGCCAGGTCGGCGTGCGTGAGCTCGTGGACGGGTACGCTCCTGCGCTTGAGCCTGCTTTCGGGCCTCACGAGCCTGTAAAAGCTCTGCCCGGCCATGAGCCTGGCGCCCCTGAGCCTCACCGCCCCTATGGATATCAACGAGTCCTTGGCGAAGTCGGTGCCGGTGAGCTCGGTGTCGAAGGCCACGAACTCGGTCTCCTCAAGCGGGGCCTTGCGGTCCGTCTTGCCCACGAGCTGCCTGTAGAGCTCCACCTGGGGGGGCAGCTCCCGGCGGGACGAAAACAGCCTGGACAGGATGGCCGCCAACTCAGCCCCCCACCCTTTCGGTCCTGTAGCCCTTTTCGATTATGTCGTACATCTCCGCTATGAGCATGAAGGTCTCCTTGAGGGTCTTGCGCTCGAGGTTGGAGAGGTCCTCGGGGTTGAGGAAGCTGTCGGGCGGGGCGCCCCTCCCGGCCTGGGCGAGCTGGTCGTGGATGACGAGGGTGAAGAGGTACTCCAGGGCCTGCGAGGAGTCCTGGGCCTGCTCGAAGCCGTAGCGCTCCTTCAGCGCCTTGAGGCGCTTGAGCGTGGGGAGCTCGGTTATCTTCTTTTCGAGGCTGAAGACCCTCACCGAGTCCACGAGGGGCCTTACACCCTTCTCGAAGAGGTCGAGCTCGTTTCTGTGCTCGCCGCCCTTTTCCACGACGAAACGCTTGAAAAACCCTATGGGGGGCCGGTTCTCCACGGTGCGGCCGGCCAGCCAGTCCATGAAGACCTCGCTGCCCGAGGCGAGGCCGTGGAGGTACTGCCTAAGCTCCACCACCCTGGCCTCTTCGCCCCTTATGGGCCTCATGTCGATGAATCCCTCGTCCAGGGGGTGCGAAAAGGGCTCGGAGGTCCACCTGAGGAAGGTCTCCTTCCAGGCCTCGAGGCTCATCACGGCGCCCGGCGAGAGGCAGCCGCCGGAGTCGCGGAAGCCGCAGGCCTCGAGGCTGTCCGCGCAGACCCGGGCGAACTCCTCGAAGTACTTCTCCGCCCTGGCGGCCACCACGGGCCCGCCGTCCTCGAAGACGACCCCGAGCTTCGGCCTGATGTCCAGCGTGAACTCCCGCCTGCCGCCCTCGCCCCAAAGAAACAGGGTGTAGGGGACCGGGGGCTCTCCTATCTTCCGCTCCACGAGGTCGGCCACCCGGGAGAGGAACTTCTCCGTCAGTTCGGTGATGAGGCCCGTTATGTTCCCTGCCCTGGCCCCTTCCCTCAGGAGCTCCTCGGCGACCTTTATGAGCTTCGCCTTCACCGTCGAGAGGTCCCCGACGCTCTGGGCCTTCTCCACGGCCTTGACGAAGACCATGGGCGAGGAGCCCTGGAGGATCATGAAGTCGTGGTTCGTCACCACGCCCTTGAGCACCCCGCGCTCCACCACCACGAGGTGGTGGATGTTGTACCTTATCATCTTCAGGAGGGCCTCGAAGCAGAACTCCCCGGAGTCGGCCTTTATGAGGGAGGTGCTCATTATGGAGCCCACGGACTCCTCGGTGTCCCGTCCCCTGGCCACGACCTTCTCCCTGAGGTCGCGGTCGGTTATTATGCCCACGGGCACGCCCGAGCCGTTTACGAGCACGAGGGAGCTGATGCGCTCCCTGGCCATCGTGGCGGCGGCCTCGCGTATGGTTATCCCCTCGTCGGCCGTGACGGGCTTTCTGCCCAGGATGTCCCTGACTGGGGTGGTGAAGAGCACCCGCTCGGCCTCGCCCACCAGGAGCCGGTTCTTGCGGGTCTCTTCGTAGGTCTTGTCTATGAAGTTCAGGAAGAAGGACTTGACGAAGTACTCGTTCACCCTGGGGTTCCTGCCCAGGAGCCCCAGGACCCTGTCGCGGGGGACGAGGTAGCAGATGGTGTCCTCGGCGGCCACGACGTTCGCCCTGGAGCGGTCTCCGCTGACCATCGAGACTATGCCGAAGAGCTCTCCCTGGCTCCTGAAGTCGATGGTTATCTCGTCGCCCTCCTCCGATATCATGAAGACCCTGACCGCCCCCTTCTTTATGATGCGGAGGTACTCGGCGGGAGGGCCGTTCTGGGCCAGTATGCTGATGCCCTTGGGGTAGTATTCGAAGGAGACCTCGCCGGCCATCTCCGCCAGCTCCGCCTCCTCGAGGAGGTTGAACGGGGGGACCGTCTCCAGGAACTCTATGATTTCGCGTTCGAGCATTGTGCGTATATATAAAGAGCAAAATGGATGCCTGATTCCCCTTGCGCCTGGGGAGTCCAGGGGCCTATGAAATATTCCTTTGGATTCAAGGGATTGGCCAGGGAGGCCCCCATATGGGAAATTCCGCCCCGCCAGGGGTGTTACTTTAGGTTACAGGCAATAACGCCCGGGTTTGTTACCTTTGGTAACTACGGAATTGTGGGTTTAGTATTGGGGAAGGGCGGCTCAGGAGGGCCTCTTGATGCCCAGCTTCTTTCTTTTCTGCCAGAGGGTCTTCCGCGTGATGCCGAGCCTGGCGGCCAGCTCCTGTTCGCTGTAGAGGTCCTGGTGCTTGATGATGAAGGAGCGCGTGTAGCCCTCTATGGAGAGCTCGTCCTGGGGCGCCCCTTCGGGAGGGGGCTCGGCCCCCCGTATGTCGTCGGGCAGGTGCTCGGGCCCTATCACCGGGCCTTCGGATATGAGCACCGCCCTTTCCACCACGTTCTGGAGCTCCCTGACGTTGCCCGGCCAGCGGTAGTTTATGAGGAGCGAGCGGGCCTCGGGCGAAAGCTCGCACTCCCTCTTTCCGGCCCCGGAGGAGTACCTCCTGAGGTAGTGCTCCAGGA
>JASFVA010000051.1:0-8278 GCA_050050055.1 Nitrospirota bacterium | reverse complement strand
GCCCACAGGGAAGTAATAAGGGACGGCGAGACGGGGTACTTTTTCAAGGCGGGCGACGTGGAGGACCTCGCCCGGACCCTTCTTTCGGCGCTCGAGGGCCGCGAGCGCAGGGAGCGCGTCGCCCGGGCGGCGAGGGATTTCGTGGAGGACCGTTACACCTGGCGGAGCGTGGCAATTAGGATGGACCGCATCTATGACGACTGCAGAGGGGAAAGGTCGGTCTTTCCCGACCACTCGCACAGTAGCGGGGACCATTAGAGTGAGACCGAAAACAAAGAGCAAGGAAATAACATGAAACGAGCATTGATCACGGGGATTACCGGGCAGGATGGTTCGTACCTTGCCGAGTTCTTGTTGAGCAGGGGATATGAGGTTCATGGACTCATTAGAAGGGCCAGCACGTTCAATACGAAAAGAATAGACCATTTTTTCATGGACCACCATAGCCCGGATGCAAGAATGCTCCTTCACTACGGCGACCTTTCGGACGGGGGGCAGATATCCAATCTCATTTATAACGTACAACCTGACGAGGTCTATCACCTCGGCGCACAAAGTCATGTCAGGGTGAGCTTCGACATGCCCGAGTATACGGGCGATATAACCGCCATCGGGACCACCAGGATCCTGGAGGCCATCAGGCGGTCAGGTGTAAAGACCAAATATTACCAGGCTTCCTCGTCGGAAATGTTTGGCGGCGCGCCGCCTCCTCAGAACGAGAAAACCCCTTTCCGTCCAAGAAGCCCCTACGCCGCGGCAAAGCTTTATTCCTACTGGATGGCGGTGAATTACAGGGAGGGGTATAACCTGTTTGCATGCAACGGCATATTGTTCAACCACGAATCTCCGCGGCGGGGCGAGACGTTTGTAAGCCGAAAGATCACGAGAGCCGTGGCCAATATCCTGGCGGGGAGACAGAAGAAGCTCTACCTCGGAAACCTTAACGCCCGAAGGGATTGGGGCTTCGCCCCCGAATACGTTGTCTGCCAGTGGCTCATGCTGCAGCAGGACGAGCCAGCCGACTATGTGATAGGTACGGGCGAAAATCACTCGGTTAGAGAATTCGTCGAGCAGGCCTTCATGTACGCGGGCGTTGAAATCGAGTGGCAAGGCGCGGGCACCGCAGAGAATGGAGTAGTCAAGTCTTTACACTCGCCTTTACCATTAAGGGAGGGAGATGTAGTCATCGAAATAGACTCCGAATATTTCCGCCCCACGGAGGTAGAAAATCTGCTTGCCGACAGCTCGAAGGCAGGGAGGTCTCTTGGATGGGAGCCGAGGGTGACTTTCGGGGAGCTCGTTAAGGTTATGGTCGATGCGGATATGGAAGTCGCGGGGCTCGTCTCGCCCGGCGAAGGCAAGACCATACTTTCCGATAGGGAGATAAGCTGGACGACAGTTAGCGCTTGCGTGTAAATGGAGAAGGGTTCAAAGATATATGTCGCCGGACATCGCGGCCTGGTCGGTTCCGCGATATTACGCCGACTACAGTCCGATAATTACACCCATATCATTACCCGGACGCACGCTGAGCTGGATTTAACCAGACAGGCCGAGGCCGAGGAGTTCTTTGAAGATGAACGTCCGGAATATGTCTTTCTGGCGGCTGCGAAAGTGGGGGGTATCGAGGCCAATATCAAGAGCCCGGCGACCTTTATTTACGACAATTTGCTCATTCAGAGCAACGTAATAAACTGTGCCTACAAGTATGGCGCGAAGAAGCTGCTGTTTGCATCCAGCTCTTGCTCCTACCCGAGGCTCTGCGCGCAGCCCATGAAAGAGGAAGACATCCTCTCCGGCAGGCTCGAGCCGACCAACGAAGCCTACGCCATAGCCAAGATATCGGGCATGAAAATGATAGAGGCCTACAATGAACAGCATAAGACCGGGTATTCCTCGTTGATTTTCCCCAATATCTACGGCCCGGGCGACAACTTCGACTTGGAGACGTCCCATGCGGTGCCGGCGCTTATAAGAAAATTATTCGAGGCCAAAAGCGGCAACCTGCCCGCTGTGGAGATATGGGGCACGGGCAACGCCAGGCGCGAGTTCTTGTATGCCGATGATGTGGCCGGGGCGTGCATCTATTTTATGAGAAAGCTCGATGGCGAAACCTTGAACGTGGGTGCGGGCGGCGATATCTCCATAAGGGAGCTGGCAGCGCTGATAAAGGAAATTGTGGGATATGGAGGCGACCTCGTTTTCAACACCGGAAAGCCCGACGGCATGCCCGTAAAGCTGCTTGACGTCTCACGAATGCGTAAGCTCGGATGGCAGCCAAGGGTGTCGCTGGAGGCGGGCATCCGTGAAACTTTGAAATGGTTTATCGATAACAAGAATCATTGGGTCCAATGATGTTAAGAGTGCGAATCGGTGAAATCCGGATAGGGGAGGAAGAGAAGGCTGCCGTACTCGACGTCCTTGATAGTGGCAGAATTTCGGAGGGGGCCAGGGTAAGGGAGTTCGAGTCCCTGTGGGCCAACTATATCGGAAAAGAATATTGCGTTGCCGTGAACTCCGGCACTTCCGCGCTTCTGGCAGGACTTTTCGCTCTCCTGTATGACAGGAGGTTTGAGAAAGTAAGGAGAGGCTCCAAGGTGATTACCTCGCCCGTCACATATGCGGCAACCAGCAACGCCGTAGCGCTCTCCGGGATGGAGCCTGTTTATGTCGATATCGACCCGCACACTTTCACCCTGGACGTCAATCAAATAGAGAGCCTGCTCAGAGAAGGCAACGCGGATGACTATTCGATTATACTGCCCGTCCATCTGATGGGATACCCCAACGACATGGACGCGATCAACCTGCTGGCCGACAAATATGATCTGGTGGTATTCGAGGATTCCGCACAGGCCCACGGGACGACCTATAAAGGGAAAATGGCCGGTTCCCTTTCTCTTCTGTCGGACTATTCCTTTTACATAGCCCACAACATACAGGTCGGCGAAATGGGAGCCATTGTAACGGGCGACAGAAAAATAAAGGACCTGGTATGGCAGATCAAAGCCAACGGGAG
Source organism: Nitrospirota bacterium (assembly GCA_050050055.1). Lineage (GTDB taxonomy): Bacteria > Nitrospirota > Thermodesulfovibrionia > Thermodesulfovibrionales > JdFR-86 > JARRNG01. The sequence continues at coordinate 5,259 of JASFVA010000051.1, read as the reverse complement.
GGCCTGCTTATGCAAGGCCTGCACGAGGTCCGAGGCCAAATGCCCGCACGGGGGCTCTGGGTTTGACCCGAGATTTACGCATGAGCACATAGGATTTAATTTTAAGACGACCGATTTGCAGGCGGCGGTTGGCCTACCGCAAGTCAGGAGGGCTGATTCAATAAAGAAGGCCCGGCAGGGAAATGTCAAATACCTTAACGAAAAACTCGCCAAATACCGCGATGTCTTCGATCTGCCCCTGTTTTCGGAGGACATAAGCTATATAGCCTATCCTTTGGTAATCAAAGACAATAGAGTGGATCGAGGTGAATTGATGGCTAAACTTGAACGTAACGGAATAGAGGTAAGGCCCCTCTTTGGCTGCATACCCACTCAACAGCCGTCGTTCAGGCACCTTAAGTCGCTGTATGAAGGCATGTTGCCGAACGCAGACTTTATAGGCGGGTCCGGTTTCTATGTGGGATGTCACCAATATTTGAGCGAGGATGCCCTGGGTGATATAGCCGGCGCGGTGGAATCGATTTTCGCAAATCGATAAAGAGTTTCACGGTGCAAAGCTTGCCCTGCCCCCCCGGAGCCGATGTCGATGATATTCTGAGCGGGCCGTTAGTTTTTCAGGCTTGCGAGGTTCGCTTAAAGGTAATTTCAGGAGACGGATATGAAGACTGTTCACATAATAGGGGCGAGGGAACGCATATCGGACTATTGTCTTACCCCTGTCCGGCAAAATAGAAGGGAATTGCATGACATGGGGTATGACGTCAGTATTTATTATGACCTTAAGGAGAAGAACCTTTGCTGTGACATCTTGTGTTTGCTTTCGAAGGCCACGTTAGCCTTGCTTGGCATGATGAGGCAGGACGTTCACCCCGTCTATAGCGAACCCAATCCTGTCATATCGCTTCTGAGAAAAGCTAGGAAACATACCAGTAAAATAATTTGGATGGACGACTCGGACAGCACGGGAGTCACGCATTTTGAACTGCTGCCTTATGTGGACAGGTACTTGAAAAAACAGCTCCTCAGAGACAGAAGGCTCTATGAGAAAGAGTTTTACGGCGGCCGTATCTGGTCTGATTTTTATCACGCCGAGTTCGGCATAGAAGATTCGCCGGTATTCAGCCAGTTTTATCCCCTTGACGAGAAATACTGGGGTAAGGTCGGCCTTTCCTGGAATATCGGGTTGGGCAATATGTATGATTCCTACACCCTCAAGGGCCGGCTGCAGCATCGCCTGGCGGACTACTGGCAATTTAATTACAAGATGCCCTTTGCGGATGCGTCAAGCCGGCGAAAAACAGATCTCTTCGTGAGAATGACGACGGATTACAGAAGGGAGAGCCTCGCCTTTCACAGGAATGAAGTCGCCCGAATATTAAGGCAATTGTCGACCGGAGGCCGGATAAATATCCCGCCCGACATGAGGCTGCCTTTTAAGGAATACAATAAGATGTTGGCCGATTGCAAGGTTGCGGTCAGCCCCTTCGGATGGGGAGAACTGTGCGTGCGCGACTGGTCGGCCTTCATATTCGGGGCATGTTTGTTGAAACCCACAATGCATCATCTGGAGACTTGGCCGGATATCTTCGTCGAAGGCGAGACGTACTATCCGTTCAAATGGGACTTTTCCGACTTCGAATCAACTATATGTCAATTGCTCGATGACGATGCAAAGAGGACCCGGATAGCGGCCAACGGCCAGCGGGCTTATGTGGATTCTATCTCACCTGCTGGCATGGGCAAATTCCGCGACCGGTTCATAGAGCAGATCGAAGCGTAGAGCGCTGTTATGCCTCTGGGCCGTAAATTGATTCCATTATTAAAAGGGATGGCGACATATGTCCCTGGGCTGGAGAAGCTAACCGTCAGAAATACGGGCGGAACCGTTTCGGCGAGGTATTGCTATTCGGTCTGGCTGAGGCATCTTGTTACAGCGCATGAAAATGGCCTACCAGCATCCCCGGAGGTGGTCGCCGAGCTTGGCCCGGGAGATTCTCTTGGGATAGGATTGGCCGCGCTGCTCTCGGGGGCTGAAAAACTATATGCGCTCGATTTAGTCAGATATGCAGCCGACGAACGGAATATCCTGATTTTTGATGAGCTTGTTGAGCTTTTCAGTGAGCGGGAGGCAATTCCGAACGACGATGAATTCCCGAAGGTAAAGCCTCACTTGGGGGCATACGAATTTCCCTCTAAGGTCCTCACAGGAGAATGCATGAATAAAGTGCTGTCGAAGGACCGGGTAGCCGGCCTCAGGGAGTCCCTTGCAAGGATGAGGTCTGGCGAAGAGGGAAGGATTTCGTATTTCGCTCCATGGGGCGATACCGACGTCATACGGCAGGAATCGGTGGACATGGTCTTTTCCCAGGCGGTTTTGGAGCACGTGGAAAACCTCGAAGATACCTACCGGGCGCTAAACAAGTGGCTCAAACCGGGCGGATTCATGTCTCACCAGATCGATTTCAAATGCCACGGGACCGCGGAAGAGTGGAATGGGCACTGGGCATTGGGAAAACTTCGCTGGAAGCTCATAAAAGGTAGAAGAAGGTACCTTATAAACAGAGAGCCTCTCTCCACACACCTGGGGCTTATGGAAAAGAGCGGGTTTGAAATATTGTGCAAAAAGAGAATCCGGAACAACTCGTCGGTCGACAGAGCAGCCCTCGCGCCGAGATTTCGGGACATAACGGACGACGACCTTAATACAAGCGGAGCCTTTGTCCTTGCCGTGAAGAGGTAGTGTCGAAGCGAACCGGTGAAGGTATGAGCCCGTACAGTGACGAGATTGCGCCCTTCCAATGGCGAAGGCAACCTCCAGGGGCCTTTCCTCTTTTCCATGGGCAATAAAATAAAGGCCGTCATGGTGACGCCCGAGTTCCCCCCGGAATGCGGCGGCATAGGCTACTACGTCTATTACCTCGCCAGGGAGCTAAGGAGGGCCGGCCACGGGGTGTCGATAATCGTCCGGGGAAGCGCCTACTCGACCCAGATCCGGGACGGCATCACGGTCAGGGAAGTGAGGGTAGGGGGAATCCCTCCGCTTAACCAGGGCTCCTTCGGCCGGGCGGTGGAGCGGCTCTTGGCCCTTGAGAATCCGGACATAGTCCACGTCCATTACGGCGCCGCAATGGCGATAAAATGCGGCTGCCCCGTCGTGGTCACCGCGCACTGGTGCAACAAGGTGGGCATACCCATATTCCACAGGCCGGTGAGGAACGCCGAGGCCCTCCTCAGGAACCTCTTCCTTCCCCTGTACGTGAGGAGCGAGAGGAGGCTTTCGCGCTCCTGCGACCGTCTTACCACGGTGAGCGCCTCCCTCAGGGACGAGTACAGGGAGCACTACGGTGTCGAGGGCGCCGTCATAAATAACGGCGTGGACCCGCAGGCGTTTTCGTCAAACGGGGTCCGCAGGGAAGACCTCGTGCTGTTCGCTGGCATGCTTCGCCCGGGGAAGGGAGTGCTCGACCTCCTCGCCGTGGCGGAGCTTCTGAAGGAGAGCCGGCCCGGGGCCAGGGTCCTCCTTGTGGGAGACGGCCCCCTGAGGGACGAGGTGAGAAGACGGATGGCGGAGAGGGGCCTTCATAACGTGGAGATGCTCGGCCGCCTCTCCCACCCGGAGCTGCTTTCTTACTACCGCAGGGCGCGGGTCTTCGTGCTTCCGACTTACTACGAAGGGTTCCCCAACACGGTCCTCGAGGCCATGGCGTGCGAACTCCCGGTGGTGGCCTCCAGGGTCTCGGGGATACCGGAGCAGGTGGAGGAGGGGGTGACGGGCCACATGGTCCCTCCCGGCGACGTGGAGGGCTTTCACCGAAGGGTCGGCGAGCTCCTCCGGGACGAAGGGAGATGCGAGAGGTTCGGCCGGGCCGGAAGGGAGAGGGTGCTCCGCAGGTTCACCTGGAGGCACGTATCGGAAAGAGTGCTCGGCGAGTACCGCGACCTGTTGAATCACCGCGGGGAGGAGCGGGCGCGATGAATGTGCATCGCCTCAGAGCGGGGGGCAGGCTTCTCTATGGTTACGCGCGGGCCTATTTGAACAACACCCTGGGCTTTGTGGGGCCGTTTCAGAGGCTTGCGATTTCCGTCACGGGCCGGTGCAATTCCCGTTGCATAACATGCAACATCTGGCGGACCAGGCCCGGGCCGGGCGAGGAGATGCGGCTTGAAGACATAGAGAGGGTCGCGCGGTCGAGGCTCTATGGCGGGGCGGACGCGGTGGTGGTAACGGGAGGGGAGCCCTTCTTGAGGGACGACATCGCCGACGTACTGGATGTCCTATCGAGAAGTCCCCGCGCGGAGATATCGGTGGTGACCAACGGCCTGCTCCCGGAGAGGGTCCTTTCCACCGCCCGGGAGGTCAGGAGGAGGGGCGGGAGGATAGACAAGGTCGCCCTGTCTCTGAACGGAAACGCCGGGACCCACGACGCCATCAGGGGCGTAAGGGGCGGCTACGACAGGCTCATGGAGTCCGCATGGGGCCTCAGGCAGCTGGGCTTCCGCGCATCTTTCATTTTCACCGTAACGGCGGAAAACCACGGCCAGATACTCTGGGCCCGCGACCTCTCGGAAAAGATGGGAATGGATATCAATTTCTATCCCGAAGTGCTTTCCCCGAGGTTCGAAAACCGCGGAGACGGAAGGGCCCTCTCGGAGGCTCAGAAGCGCGAAGCGCTGAAATCCCTCGCCGAGGTGTTCTCCGGGAGGAGGTTCTTCTATTTTGACGACTCCACCCTCTATTTCACTGAGAAGGCCTTCCGGGGCGAGACCGTGGGCCGGTGCCACGCCGGGTTTCAGAGCGCCTACGTCGACTGGCGCGGGAAGGTCTTCGCCTGCGAGGCCTTAAACGGCGGCGGGCCTTCGATGGGGGACATAAGGGAAAAGGCGTTCGACGAGATCTGGACTTCGCCCGAGGCCGGAAGGGTACGGGAGTATGTAAGGAGCGGGGCCTGCCAGCCCTGCCACCTGGCCTGCGAGGTGGTGCCCTCGTTGAGGAAGGAGCCTTTCAAGGTGCTTAGTTACGCAATTAGGAGAAGGATGAACGGAGGATGTAATGGGTGACTCGCCGAAGGCCCCGGACTTGTCGATAATCATCATCACCTGGAACTCCAGGGAGTTTCTCGTGAGGTGCCTCGACTCCCTCGACGCCGGGGGCCTGAGCCACGAGGTAATAGTCGTGGACAACGCCTCCGGAGACGGCACGGCCGGGATGGTCCGCCGCGATTATCCCCACGTGGTGCTGCTCGGCAACGCGAGGAACAT